>DAOOIV010000079.1 GCA_035384605.1 Phycisphaerae bacterium | reverse complement strand
TGATCCTCGGCTGGCGACATGGCCAGACCGCAACAGATCCCGAAGCGACCCCCGCGCGCCAAAAGCCGGACACCGACCGCCGACCGCCCCCCGCGCCAAACGAACCCAACCGAGATCTTAAGTCGTTATCGATTAAACACTTAAGGAAAACCGTGGCCGGTTCCCCGTCATCCGATCCACCCCGTTTGTGTCCCTGATCGGCCTGAGTGCGGGATACTCCAACCTGCCCTTGGATCCGACATCGGCAATCCGCTATGCTTCCACCACGGCCGCAAGCCGGAAGCGGCCGCCGAGCAACTGCCACCATGGAACCGAATCAACAGCGGTGCAACAGCGATGAAGTTCACGAAACTGCACGGCCTGGGCAACTGCTACATCTACGTCAACTGCTTCGACGAGCGAGTGAACGACGCTCCCTCGCTTGCTCGGGCGGTCAGCGATCGTAACACCGGCGTCGGCAGCGACGGCCTGATCCTCATCTGCCCCTCAAGAACGGCCGACGCGCGAATGGAGATGTACAACGTGGACGGCTCCCGCGGCCAGATGTGCGGCAACGGCATCCGATGTCTGGCCAAGTACGTCTACGACCACGGCCTCTCGCGAAACAACCCGCTGCGAATCGAGACCGACGCGGGAATCAAGACCGTCAGCCTGAACATCGAAGACGGCAAGGTCGCTTCCGCCTGCGTCGATATGGGCGAACCTCGGCTGCGTCCCGAGGATTTGCCCGTCAAGCTGACCCAGGAACAGATGATCGACCACCCGCTCGAGATCCTCGACCATCAGGCGCTCATGACCTGCGTCTCGATGGGGAATCCGCATGCGGTGATTTACGGGGTCCCTCTCAAGCTGCTGAACAATCGGGGACCGGCCGGGTGGAACCTGGAAATCGAGGGCCGCCGTATCGAGACCGCCGCCATCTTCCCCGAACGTACGAACGTTCATTTCGTGGACGTGCTCCACCCGAGCGAGGTGAAAATGCTCACCTGGGAACGGGGCAGCGGGGCAACCCAGGCCTGCGGAACCGGCGCCTCGGCCGTATGCGTGGCCGGAGTCCTGACCAAACGCAGCAGCCGCAAGATCATTGCTCATCTCCCCGGAGGCGATCTGACCCTCGAATGGCGCGAAGCGGACAACCACGTCTACATGACTGGTCCGGCAGTCGAGATCTTCACGGGCGACTGGCCGGCGTGACCGGCAGGACTGGCCGCCCAGCCGAGCCGAAAGGTTAACGGGAGACGGTGCCGCTATCGAGAACTCCGCCGGCGTCCGTTGAGATCGTCCCTTTTTCCACGAGTTGACCGACTGTCAGCCGACCGCTGTTCCGGCGATCGTGCAGAATCTGCAGTGCCAGGACGTCGTAGTATGTCATCATCGGCGAGAAATCGTTCAGGTAGCTGCTGTCCTTCGGCGGGGGTGTGATCCCCTGCATACGCGAGAGCAGCCCGACGCGAGCGTGGCACAATCCCAGCGTGTGCCCGATCTCATGAGCCAGCACGCGCGGACACGTCTGCCGCGGATCCTGCCCGACGGCCAGCACCACCTCCATCGGCGGCATGAACAAACCGCCGGCATCCCATTTCATGAAGGTCGCGCCGCCGCGGCCCACCAGTGCGGGAGAATCGGCCGTGACATACCGAATGGGCAGAACCACCGCATTGGCCGGTGGGCGTCGCATCTGGCCGATGCCGAGCTCCGATCGCAGGGACGCCCCCGTCCAGTCATTGATGCGGTCCACAAGGAATCGGACGTAACGCTCCACTGCGGAGTTGGGCGGGTTGACCACATTGAAGATCAGCCGCGTGTCCGCTTCCCATCGCCTGATCAGCGATTCCGGGCGGATCGGCCCTCCCTTGTCGGACAATGGGCCCGTGTCTCCCAGTAGGGCGCTGAGAATGGGACCACAATCGGCCCCGGCAACGACGTTGAACTCGCTCGTCGATTCCGCGGACGTGGCTGCGGCAGTAATGACATGGCCGGCCGGAACGTCGCGGCAGTCTACTGTGAAGCGTCCCATGCCATCCGCGCTGACCGTCCTGAGGAATCGAGCCGCCTCGCCCACCCGATCGGCGTAAAGCTCGACCGTGGCATTCGGTTCGGCCGTGCACGTGACCTGCGGGCCGTCGATGCGAACGGGCGTCGGTGCCAGCGGGCTGATATGCAGCGGTCCGCGGCAGATCGGCCGCATCCCGTTCCCCGAGAAAATGCACCGGCTGGCCCGAACCGGCCCGCCTTCGTAGGCGTCGGGACAAGCAATCCCGGATCGCCGGTTGCCTGTGAAAACGCAGCGGTCGAACCATCCGCGGGCCTGCTGGCGCAGACAAACCCCGTGAGAGCCGCTATCCGTGATGCGCACTTGTGATGCGTGGACGGACGACTTCCCGAAAAGCACCATGCCGTATTCCCCGCCAAACTCCATCGCGGAAGCTTCTATCGTGGCGGCGGCTTCATCCTGAAGCTCGATGCACCGGCTGCTGTGGCGACGCAGCCTCGTCGAGGTCAGGTCGATCACGGCCTGACCGGTCGCGAAGATGCCTGTTCGCTCGCTCTCGTCGATGGTTGAATCCGCAATCCGAAGCTTGGCCCTTTCGCTGGCGTCGGCATTGGCGAAGCGGGCCCGCGACAGCGCGCAGCGCGTCAGAATGGCCTGGGCCTCGTCGCTGAGAACGACGTTCCAGTCGGCCGCACTCGACATCTGGCAGCCGGCGGCGAAGATTCCTCCCTGATCAAAGCCGGCGACGTCGGATTGGCCGTTGCCGCTGAGTCTTACATCCTCAAGATCGGCCAAGGCACGATCGCGCACCTCCACGCCGTGACTGCCGTTCGTGTTGATCGACCCGCCCCGAATGTGAACTCTGGCTTCGCCGAAAACCGCCACACCCGGCCCCAGACAGTCGCGAACCAGCACGTTGTCCAGATTGAGCCTGGCATTTGCAGAAATCAGGATTCCTCGAAGGCGGCCCCCGCGAACGGCGAGATTCATCAGGCTGATCTGCGCCTTGCCGGAAACCATGATGCCGGCGTCCGGGCAGTCAGAGCTGTCCAGCGTCACCAGACCGTCGGGCAATGCGCCGTCGATTCGGTCATGGCCGCCCGATTCGTCACTGATCACGAGCGCCTCAGGCAGCCGGATGGAAAGCTCCGAAGACTTGAAGACCTTGGGATCGAATTGGATCACGTTGTCATGGGGATCTTGGCGCGCTTCGATCAACGCGTCAATGAGAGTCAACTGCGCAGTGTCGGCTGATCTTCCAGGATGCGGGCTTGAAACGACGAGCGGACGCAACCGGCCCGTTCCCGCGGATGCTTCCGGATGCTGATCGCGCGTGGCCACCTGAACGCCGACGAATGCCCCCACGACCAGAATGGTCGTCAGCAGGGGTGGTCGGCTCTTGCGGCGCGAACGGGTCGACGAACGCATCGGACAGAAATCCTTATTCCGTGTCGGTACTGAGAGCGGTGCCGGCCGATCGGTTGGGGAACACTCTGTGTAGAGCGTGGTCCCGGAGTGTCCGCCGTCCCCGCCCCTCCGTGGTCCCCTGGCGGGACGTATCCAAGCCAGTCCCGAGGACGTATCGACTTGTGAGAAGACGCGGGTTAGTAGTGGAAAAGCCCCCACCTCAAGCACTGAAGGAATCAGCCGTCCGACGCGTCCCATAACCCCGCTCGGCATTGGCCGGCGACCTGCCCCCGCGAGTTCCCGGTCGACAAAACAGAGAACCTGCGAATCGCGTTGAGTACCAGGATGCGGCGTTGTATCCTGCACGCATGACCAGAGTCCTCTTGCTGACCGTGGACGAGGGGTTGGCCGACGTCGTCAGGGGAATCTGCCGGCAGCGTTCGTTCGAGTATGTTGTCCTGCCCGGGCTGCCCTCCGCGAAGACCCCGAAAGACTACTTCGACTTGGTTCTCGTTGATGCCCGACCGGCACCGACCAGCACCCTGTCGTTCAACACCATCCCACCCATCACTCTTGAGAAGACTGCTCCCTTGGAAGCCGGACGGGTTCTCGCGATAAGCCACTATGGAACGCTCGTGGGACGGATGACGGGCTACGTCAGCGGAGCCAGCGGCTACTGCCGAATCCATCCGTTCGGCATTTCTTGCGATCCTGCGCTCTCCGAGCAGCTCACGGAGGCGATTCTTGACGGCCTTTCGCTTCCCGAATACCGACGCGTCGATTTCCATGACGCTTTTCCTGATCGGGACTTCTACCGCCAGGTCTTCGAAAGCATTCAAATCCCCATCGTCCTCATCACGAGCGAGGGGATCATCAAACTCATGAACCTCCGCGCCCTGGCACGATTCAACTACTTCACCCAGATGGTCATCAACCAGTCCTGGCTGATGCTTGTCGCCCCGCAAGACCGCGGCAAACGGGCCGAAGACTTTCTGGTGCGCATCAGCGGCGGCTATTTCTACGAAGGAACGTTGCGCTGCGTCGACCGCGCCGGCAAGGAGTTTCCGGGACTGATCACCAGCAGCCGCGTGTTCGCCCCGACGCACGGGTCGGACATGCTGATCATCCTTGCGATCCACGACCTGACCGAAATGGAGGAGCTCCAGAGACAGGTTACGACTTTTCAGAAGATGGAGTCGATGGAGCGAGTGGTCGCGGGCCTGACCCACGAGTTCAACAACATGCTGACGGCCATCCTGGGTCACGCCGAAATGCTGACACAGGACCTGCCTCGTGGGACCGATCTCTACGACAGCGCTCGCGTCATCTGCCAGGAAGCGGAACGCGCCCGCGAGATGACCGCGCGGCTTCTCGGGCTGTCGAGCAGCCGGCAGTTTGTTCCCGGCCGCGTGTCCTGCAATCAGGTGGTCCGCGAAACCCAGGCCCTCCTGCGTCACTCTCTTGGCGACGCGGTCAGAATCGAAACCTGTCTGATGGAATCGGGCGATGCCGTCGACGGGGACGCCAGTCAGCTCCGGCAGGTACTCGTGAACCTGTGTCTCAATGCTCGCGACGCGATGAATGGCAAAGGCGTGATCACCATCCGCACCTCCTTGCGCGAGGTGACTCCCGAAGAATGCGGTCCGCATCAAGACTGGACCCCGGGAATGTTTGTTGAGATCTGCGTGCAGGACCAGGGGTGCGGCATCGCCCCCGATATCATCGGGCGCGTGTTTGAGCCTTTCTTCACGACCAAACAGGACGGGGCCGGAACGGGTTTGGGGCTCTCGGTTGTGCGGGGCATCGTGCGAACCCATGGGGGGCACGTGACCATTGAATCAAAGGTCGGACAGGGAACCTCGGTGAGGGTCCGGTTGCCACAGAGAGAGGCCCAGGCCGAGGAAGCTGATCGTGCGGACGAGAACCCGCCGGCCGCCGTGCCGTGTGGTAAGGGAGCTTGCGTATTGATCGTGGACGACGACCGGGCGGTTCTGACCTATGCGCAGAAAGCTCTTCAGCGGGCCGGCTACAAGGTGAGGATGGCGACGCACGGTTTGCTGGCACTAGAGATATTCGAGCACTACCGGGATGAGATCGAGTTGATTATGCTCGATCTGACAATGCCGGGAACCGCCGGCCGCGACATACTCAAGAGCCTCCGGAAGATGGACGCCAAGGTACCAATTGTGATATGCACCGGTTTCGCACACGGTGGCATGGACGACGATTTGCTCAGCCAGGTGCAGGGCTTCATTAAGAAGCCGTTTCGACCGAATGATCTGATCGAACAGGTTGCCGAAGTGCTCCAGGCGGCCAGGGAGGAGTAATTCACCCCACAGCCGAGGATGGGCGACATCGGCGCCATTCAGTCGCGCCGTGACATGCCGTTCTGGCATGGCGCGACATCAAGGTCGTGCGAAAAATCGCGCCAAAATGGTGCGGTAGGCATGCTTCATCAGCCCATGCGAGGTCGTCCGTTGCGTGTTGAAAAATCTCTCTGGACCGGCGTATAATCGAGCGAGGAGGGAGGGCAGAGATTCAGGTTGTTGAATAATCCCGGCGGTTTGGCTCGTCAGAGGGTATTGGGGGCCGACGAAAAGGGCCGCTTTTGTGGAAAGTGGTGAGAGCCATGTCAGAGCAGGACAAGAAGCAATCGGGAGGCGACGAAGGCACCTGCAATGCGGTGCCTGTGAAACCTCGAAGAGAGCGACTACCCCGGCAGTCGCCGCCTCGGGTTCTTCCCCCGTGGAAGGTGATCCTTCACAACGACGATGTCAACGAGATGAACAGGGTTGTGGAGGTTATCTGTCTGTTGACCCGATTGAACCGGCAGGAAGCCGCCGCACGCATGGAGGAGGCCCACAAGACCGGCGCGGCGCTGTTACTGGTTACCCACCGGGAGCGAGCTGAGCTCTATGTAGAACAATTCGCCACCTACAACCTTACGGTCACGGCGGAGCCCGAAGTCGGCTGACGTCTTCCTGATATTCTGTTCATGAGTCTTCCAGGCGGCTTGCCTCCTGCGCGTGGATGAGTCGCCGAAAAAGGCACAGCTCATTCACGCCGGTTCACGCTTCTCGACATCCGGCCCATCCGAGACCTGGTCGTCCCGGGGGCTTTCTCCCGTGCGTCCTCCCGCCCTGCGGCGGACGGCCTCTCGCAGAATGAATTCGATCTGACCGTTCAGGCTGCGGAGGTCATCACGCGACCAACGATTCAGACTGTCCCACAAATCTTGCGGGATTCGGAGCAGGATGGCTTTCTTCTTGCCGGCCATGAGTGACTGTCAATCTGAAGCCCAAACCCGGTTTTCGATCAGGTGTAGAGCGTACCCGTGTTCACGACGGGCTGCGCCGCCTGCTCGCCACACAGCACTACCAGCAGGTTGCTGACCATCGCGGCCTTGCGCTCGTCGTCCAGTTCAACGGTCTTGTGCTGCTCGAGCTGCTGCAGCGCCGTCTCCACCATGCCCACGGCACCCTCAACGATCCTCGTTCGCGCGGCCACAACCGCCTCCGCCTGCTGCCGCCGCAGCATGGCCCCCGCAATCTCCGGGGCATACGCCAGATGGCTCAGGCGAGCTTCCTCAACGACCACACCAGCCTTCGACAGCCTCTCCTGGAGCTCCCCCTGCAGATCACGAGAAACCTCGTCCATGCTGCCGCGCAGCGACAGTTCGTGATCGGCCGATGAATCATACGGGTACTTACTGGCCAGGTGCCGGACCGCCGATTCGCTCTGGACTGATACGTAGTTCTCATACCGATCGACGTCAAAAAAGGCTTGGGCGGTGTCCTGAACGCGCCAGACCACGACCGCGGCGATCTCGATGGGATTGCCGCGTTGATCGTTGACTTTCAGCTTATCGCCGTTGAGGTTTCGAGCTCTCAGCGAGATCTTGAGTTTCTTATAGAACGGGTTGGCCCACTGCAACCCATCTCGGCGCGATGTGCCCCGGTATGCCCCAAAAAGCAGAAGCACTGCACCTTCGTTCGGCTGCAACGTGAAGAAACCGGCCCAGAGAATCGCGACGACACCCAGGCCGAGCACATACGCGACGAGCAACGCGACGGCCGAGGCATAGAGCTCCCGTGGTGCTTTCGCGGCCTCGACGGTCGCGTAGACCAAGAGTGCGGCCAGCCCCAGCGTGGCAACAAGCAGGAATCCGAGCATCCCCCATCCATTGACCGTTCGACGCGGGTATTCGGCAGACATGGTTGTTTCCTCCCGGGCCAATGGCCCTATTTGATATCATTAATATATCAGAAAAATATCGAAATGCAAGCAAGAAATGCGAGAAACGTAAACTTTTGAAAAAACAAAGTTTACGATTATCACCATTAGGAACCAGCGCGAGTTCCGGCTCTCCCGGGAAACGGGACCAATGCTTCAAAGCCCCAGTCTCGCCGCGCAGCTTCGCTGACTTAATCGGGTGCCAAGTAAGGAAAAGACCCAAGCGCGATCAACCCCGACTGCGATCAGAGCTTGCCTCAGAAAATGCCGATTCTCTGCAGGTCCGGGTGACGGGTGGTCAGAGCGTCGGTCAGTTCGTCGAGCGATTCGAAGAACACGTCCACGCCCACCTGACGAAGCAGTCTGGGCACGGCCGGCCCGTTCTTCAACCCGACCGTTCGGCAGCCGGCCTCACCTGCGGCATAAGCCATCGGCACTGTGCCGACGACCGCGAGCGTCACGCGCATGCCGCCGGCCAGCTTGTGGAGGGCCTCGACGCGCCGGTCGCGGTCCTCGGGCAGGCACTGCTTGCTCTCAAAGTGCATCCAGAGATCGAGGCGGTCGAGCGCAGCGTTCAGGCCCTCTCGGTTGCGGCTGAGCGAAACGAGCTGACAAGAGCCCATCTGCTTGAGCAGTCGCAGGTTCTCAGCAACCTTGGGTCCGGATTGGTCCAGCGCCATCAAATCGGTGCTGTCGATTGTCTCCGCCCGGATGCGGGCGTAGTCGGCGACCTTCTCCGGCCGGCCGAAGCGAACAAACTGCGAGTCGGTCGCCCCGGTCCGCCACAGCCTCCAGAACTCCGACCGCGGCGGCCCGTGAAAACCGACCGCCTGAATCGCCGCCTGATGCGCCGCCCAGTAACGCGGCTCGACATCCACGACGGGCCCCTCATACTCGATGATAATGTTGAGAAAAGCCATATGCGCTTAGCCACAGGACTCCACCATCATCTCAGCCGAACAACTCGATCAGTACCGCTCCCAGTCCGACCAAGCACGACAACCCGCCCAGAAAGATGCCCACCGTCACTTCTCGCCTCTCTCGATCGCCGGGCTGGTCCCGAAGCGTCAACAGGCCGGTGATGACCGCCGCCAAACCCACAATCGCCCCAATTCCACACAGCAGCAGCGGCAACGAGATGATACCCAGGACCAGGGCGTTGCCGGCACTCGATTTCAAGTCAGGCGAGGCAGCGCTGCCCTCCAGGGAAAAACGGCCGTCCGCAGGCCGGACAGTTGTTGGCCTTGATATCTGTCCGATGTAGGCAATTCGGGCATTCGATCACCAGGCTGTCGTCGGGAAGGCGGACGATTCGCGGAGCGGCATGCCCGGCGGCGGCGTAGGCGTGTACCGGTGCGGGGTACTGGCCGTCATGACCGGGGTCCGCGCCTCCCAACGCCAGTCCGGTTCGAGGATCCACCTGAGGGACAACAAAGACCGCGTCACACGAAGGGCAGCGAGCCCGCTCGCCGACCTGAGCGATGCGAGCCTCCAACACCGACCCACACCGCAGGCATCGAAAGCGGAAGGTCGGTCCGCAAGCCGGGGCGTTCATGGTATTGTCGCGTCTCACGGACCTCATGGTACTGAGATTGCGCGGTAAGGAAACAGGCGTTGGCCCTGTTGTGGTGCCGACGTCCCCGTCGCTGGTGTTGTGTGAACCTGTCCTGCCAATCGGCTCGGCTTGGGGAGGAGTGTATCGTTCTGGCCCGGATGGGCCAACGAGGGCGTTGGCCCCGCTGTGGTGCCGACGCCCCCGTCGGCACATCCGGTCGCACGGGCGGTTTTGACCCTGGTGGTTCGGGCAGATAGCATGCACCCGGTTTGATTCGGGAGCGTGTGATGAGTTTCAGCCAAGCCGGCTCGTTGTTTGGTCATTTCCTGCAAGGAGGAGTGCGGGCGGTCATTACCGGTCAGGTGGGCGTGGACAAAAAGCCGTTTATCGAGCGGGTTGCCCAGATCGCCAGGCAGCGAGGCAAGGATGTGCTGGTCTGCCACGTTGGCGAGATGATGTACGCCGAGGCCCCCGATGTCGCCCCCGGAAGAATCCTCGATCTGCCCCGTTCACGGCTGGACCTGCTACGCCGGTCGGTCTTCAAGGACATCCTTCGGCTGGCCGAGAAGGCCGACAACCTGCTGGTCAACACTCACGCCACCTTCCGCTGGCGCCATGGCCTTTTTCCGGCCTTCGATCACGACCAGATGGTCGAACTCGACGCCGATCTGTACGTAACGCTGGTGGACAATGTCGATGCGATCCACGAGCGCCTGACCCGCGAGCACGAAGTGGTACACACTCTCAAGGACATCCTCGTCTGGCGCGAGGAGGAAGTGTTGGCGACCGAGGTGATGGCCGGCATGATTCGCGGGCACGGGCGGTTCTTCGTCGTTGCCAGGGGAATCGAGCGGGACACGGCCGAGAGCGTGTACCGCCTGATGTTCGAACCGCATCGGCGCAAAGTGTATCCCTCGTTTCCAATGACCCACGTGACCGACGAGCCACGAATCCTTGCTGAAATCGATTCCTTCCGGGACGTCCTGGCCGAGCACTTCATCACCTTTGATCCGGGTGACCTGGACGAGAAACGGCTGCTCATCGAGGCGGCGGCGGCGGCGCAACGCGGGGAGAAGAGCTTCTCCGTCGAGTCCAACAACCGGCGAATGGTATTCGGCGTCGATGAAGTCAACGCAGTGGCCGCTGACATCGACGCACAGATATACGCTCGCGATTTCAAGCTCATCGACCAGTCGGATATGATTGTCAGCTACATACCTGAGCTTGCCGACGGGCGACCCGCTGTTTCCAGCGGCGTCGAGCGGGAGCTGCAACACGCCTATGAGTCGACGCGCGAGGTCTACGTCGTCTGGCGGTCACGGACCGACCCGTCGCCGTTCATCACCAATACCGCGACGGGGGTGTTCTCATCGGTCGCGGAGCTTATGAAGCACTTCCAGCGCAGAGGATACGTCAGAGAATACCAGTTGCGCCTCGACACCGACCAGCCTCCTCGCCACCGGCCTCCTTTGGGATGAATCCGCGATGACCACCCGACAGGCATTGGCCGCGATGATCGATCACACGCTGCTCAAGCCCGAGGCGACGGCCGTTGATATCGATCGACTCTGCGATGAGGCCTTGCGACACCATTTCGCGGCCGTGTGTGTCAATCCCGTTTGGGTGGCCCGCTGTGCCGAGCGGCTCGCATCGTCGACGGTCCGGCTGGCGAGTGTGGCGGGCTTTCCGCTGGGGGCAAGCCGTTCCGAGGTGAAGGCCGACGAGGCCCGGCGGGCGATCGATGATGGAGCCGTCGAGGTCGATATGGTCATCAGCGTCGGCAATCTGATCGACGGCAACGTGTCTTCGGTGCGCGACGATATCGCCGCTGTGGCAGAGGCGGTTCACGCCGGCTCGCGTCAGAACGTTCTCAAGGTGATCCTGGAAACGGCCGTCCTGACCGAACGGCAGATCATCGCCGGTTGCCGCTGTGCCGCCGAGGCTGGAGCCGATTTCGTGAAGACGTCGACCGGCTTCCACCCGGCAGGGGGAGCCACGGTGGAGGCAGTTCGCGTGCTTCGCGCTCACGCCGGATTGATGAAGGTCAAAGCCGCTGGCGGCATTCGCACGCTGGATGTAGCCTTGGCCATGATTGCCGCCGGTGCCGATCGCCTGGGCTGCTCGGCGAGCGTGGAGATTGTGCGGCAGTTGCCGGCATAAAGACCGGCCTCTTGACGAACCGGCCGATTCATCCCGCCGGTGCGTTCGGTATGCGATGAAGACTTTGGGACAACTGTCGCCCGTCTGGCGATACTCTCCCGAGGTCGACGACGGTTGCGGTGGATACTCATAGCGAGGTGCGAGTGAAATGAAGAGCTGTTTGCCGGTTGTCTTATTGTTGTTTCACCTGACGCTCGCGTTAGCAGAGGACAAGGACAACCAGGGGAAGACGATTGCCCCCGTTATTGATCAGGACCCGGCGATGTTGGTTCCGCCGGACGACCTGAAGGACAACCCGGCGTTTGCTGTGGCCAAGGAGCCGCCGAAGATCACCTTCAGCACGCTCAACGGTCTGCCGCGGCGCGACAGCAAGACCGGCGGGTTGTGGTGCAGTTGGGGCGAGGGGATTGTGGCCTCCAACGGCAAGCTCTACGTCGGCGTGGGCGACCACCGGGGGATCGACGCCAACTGCTTTCTGTACGAGTACGACCCCGCCACCCACAAGCACCGGCAGGTGCTGGACATGGCGAGGCTCGTCGGCCAGAAGCCGGGCGACTACGGGCATGGCAAGCTTCATGGCCGTCTCGACGAAACGCCCGACGGCTGGATCTACATGGCCACCTACTGGGGCGAGCACCCAGACATGCCCCCTGCCGAGCGGTCGAAAATCGGTGGACGACTGGCCCGCTACAACGTTCGTACCGACACGGCGGAGGACCTGGGCATGCCGCTGCCCGGCGACAGCTTCCCGATGCACGCCACCGACGCGGCCCGAGGGGTTTTTCACGGCCTTGGGTTGCTCGGCGGATACGTCGCCTACGATCTGCATGCCCGCCGTCCGCTCTACGCCGGCCCCTTGCCCGGCGATGTTACCTGGGAACTGCGGAGCACGCTGATCGACCCGAAAACCGGCTATTGCTACGGCAGTGAGACCCACACCCGCCGGATCGTCGGCTACGATCCCGGCCGCAACGTTTTCTTCCACACCAAGGCGACGATCCCGCTGCATCCGGAGACAGGGAAAGAGCTTAAACCCTGGATCCGCTCGTACACGCGCCAACGGCTGCTCGACGGCTCGTTCATCTGTCAGACCTACGACGGGGTGATGTTCAAGTTCTTTCCTGACGAGGAACGAACGGAACTGATCGGACTGAACTGGGTCGAAGGCCGATACTCGACCTCGATGGCCCTGAGCCCGGATGGCCGGTACCTCTATTACGCCGTCGGGGCCCACGGTCAGACCTGGCAGGTCGGCTCGCCGATCATCCAGATGGATACGCAGACGTATGCTCGCAAGGTGCTGGCCTTCCTGCACCCGTATTACCAGCAGAAGTACGGCTACGTGTTCGGCGGGTCGTACTCGGTCAGCCTGGACCAGAAAGCCGAGAGACTGTTGATCTTCTGGAACGGTCGTTTTCGCAGCCCGGAGGAAAAGGACGACTCCTTCGGTCACCCCACTTTCATGTGCCTGGAGATTCCGGCTGAAGAACGCCGGATCGCGACCTCGCCGGCGAAAGCACAACCGCGACAGTGAGCGGAATGACAGCGAGGCCGATTCAAGTGGCGGGGCATGACGCCTCGCAGCACTTTCGAGGCAGGTCCTCGTCGCCTATCGCGACTTCGATCGGGTCTGAAGCTTGTGCCAGTCAACGTCTCTCGAACTCGTAGACCAACCCGATCGATTCACGCCAGCGATCGAGGGTCTTCATGTTGCCCAGGGTGTCGTCCCAAGTCATGGCCGGCGGTGGCGCCTGCCGTCGCTCAATGTTGGCAGCCACCGTATCGGCCTCCATCCCATACAGCCATTCGTCGCACCGGACGAGTATCTCCTGCGGGGCGCTGTCATCGGGCTTATGCAGAAAAATGCGGCTGGTTCCGCCTTCTCGCTGAGGTATCCAGGGCCAAGGCACAACCAGGTGGCCTTTCGTACCGAAGATGCGAACGTGGTTATCCTGCTGAACCGCGACCCCGCAAGCGATGTTCGCGATGATCTCGCCCGGAAATTTCAGCACCGCCGAGGCGTACTCGTCAACGCCCGTAGGGCCCAGATGGCCTACGCCCTCAAGTTCAATGGGCTCAGCGAAATCCCCGCCCGTCGCGACGCCCGCGATCAGTCGGGACATCGAGGTGCAGTAACAGCCGACGTCCAGAATTCCTCCACCGGCAAGCTCCTTGCCGTAGATACGAGGGTTCGCATCGCGAGGCGCTCGAAAGCTGAACGTTGCGTGGACCACTCGAACCTCGCCGATGGCTCCGCTCCGAACCAGTTCGATGATCTTGTGCGTCTGCGGATGGCAGCGGTACATGAACGCTTCCATGAGGAAGACGTCGTGCTTGCGGGCGGCTTCGATGATCGCCGTCGCCTCGGCATGATTGACGCCGATGGGTTTCTCACAAAGGATGTGCTTGCCGGCCTCGGCGGCCTTGATCGCCCATTCGGCGTGCATCGGGTGCGGCGTCGAGACATAAACCGCCTGCACGTCTTTGTCGGCCAACAGAGCTTCGTAGCTGCCGTAGCACCGCAGGACGTTGTGCTCCTTGCCAAACCTGTCCGCGGCCTCCTGCGTGCGGCTGCCCACCGCCAGAAGCCTCCCCGTCTTCGAATGGGCCAGCCCACGGGCAAAGGTCCCGGAAATCCGCCCTGTGCTGATGAGCCCCCAGTTGAGCTGTTGTGGCATCGGATGATCCTCGCGATTCCATACCCCGACCTTCTATGTTCCCCGTTCAACATCTCATATACACATTCCGCGCTCCTGAACTTGCCAAGACCCCATGCCGGAATCTTCACATTGCCGGCCTCGTTCATTCGGTGCCCACTTGGGGGCTCCTTCGGGATCAGCGGCTCATGGCCGGGACTATGATCCGGCAGAAAGGCCGTGCGGGAAACAGGCCTCTTATAGTCTCTTGCCGGTTCATAGCCCCCTCGCGCAACCAACCCGACGTTAAGATGGGCAACCTCCGCTCGGAACCGCCGTTACCGTTGCCCGCCCCACCCGGCAAACCTTGCAGGATGAACCAACGCATTGGGGCTCATGAGTTCTCGTCTCATTCGCGTGGCGCCAAATCCTGCCGCGCTGCCCGGCGGATCCCGACATCCGACGTTTTGGCCGTTGGAGGTGAGTCCCTGGCCATTCATCCGCCCATACCATGAAGACTTAAATATCTGCACATAAAGAACATACGGATCATCCAGCCTGCTTCTCGGGCCGTCCCGGCTCGCTGGGTGGCCGAAAACCCTGGTTGGGGCGTCCGGTCGGGGATGCTGGGAACCAACCAGCCGCCTAGCTGCGATTGGGCCAAAGCGGCGGCCGCGCCTCCCCTCGGATTCGTGACACAATTGGCGGAGGTTCTGTCCCAGGCCGCAGGCAACTTGTCCGATCGCGCAAGCACGGCCAACAGGTAAGCCTCGCCAAGAGCCTGCCCGTGGCACCCTCGCTTGGATTGTCGCGCACCCAAGCGCCCGTGTATCCGCAAACGGCAGGTGTTGAAAAGCCTGCGACGGCGCGTATCATGAGAGCCGGAACGCGGGTGTAGCTCAGTGGTAGAGCGTCACGTTGCCAACGTGAATGTCGTGGGTTCAAGTCCCATCACCCGCTTTGGGGTGGCCATGGGGGTGGTTAGGGCAAGTCCGCACATTTCCGCACACCGGCCTGTTGGCCGTCCACCAAGGTCGGGAGTCCCCTGTTTTCAACGCCGGCGACGGAGTATCATGATCGGCCCGTTGGCCGGACGACCTGTTGCGGAGACTGGCCGGCTCGGCTTGGGATGCTAACGAGGTGTCACCATGCAACGATATGTGAAGTACTTCCTGTTGATCGGCACCCTGCCACTATCGGCGGCGATCGTCCTGGCGGCAGAGGGCCAGAAGAAGGAAGCCGGCGAGCGGCAAGCCAAGCGCGAGGACGCCGCGGCGACCCAGCCGGCCTATCTTGACAAGGAGCATGCCCCGCGAGGAAAGGGCTGGATCAAGCTCTTCAACGGAAAGAACCTCAAGGGCTGGAAATCGATCCCCGAAAACCGCCCCAACTCTTGGAAGGTGGAGAACGGTATTCTCGTCAGCGACTTCAAGGAGGGCGAACACGGGACCAACATCTTCAGCGAGAAGAAGTTCGGCGACTTCGAGATTTATTACGAGTACCTCGTGCCCAAGAACGGCAACAGCGGGGTCTTTCTCCGCGGCCAGTATGAGATCCAGATTCAGGCGGATCATGGCGTGCCGTCGGACAAACCCAGGGATTGGGGCAACGGCGGAATTTACGGCCAGAAAGCTCCGTCCAGGAACGTCAGCAAACCGGACGGCGAGTGGCAGAGCGTCTACGCCACGATGATCGGCAAGAAGATCACGGTCTTCTTGAACGGGGAGAAGATCATCGACAACTATGAGCCCCCCAGGGCGACGCACCTGTACGGCGAACTCAAAATCAAGGATGGCGACCCGACCGGCCCGATCCTGCTCCAGGGCGACCACAAGCCCATCAAATTCCGGTACGTGATGATCAAGCCCATCGGTGAGCCGGCGGAGAAGAAGTAGTCTGCAAGACGTTTGGCAATACGAGATGGACGCGTCGCCGGACAAACACGCGTCCATCCCGAGTGCGTCCTGTTCGCGATCACGCCTACCCGGACGAGATGACGAGCGGAGGAGAATCGATCATGGAGTGTCGACAGAAAACGAATCTCAAGGACTGCACGTGCACCTATGGCGGTTGCGAGCGCAAGGGTATCTGCTGCGAATGCCTGCAATACCACCTGGCATCCCGCCAACTGCCCGGTTGCTGCTTCCCGCCCGAGGCCGAGCGCACGTATGACCGCAGCTTCAAGGCCTTCGCCAAGGCCTGGAAGCTTTAGTCTCTTGCGTCGCGACTGGTACGCATTCTGCGCGCATGTTTCTGGATCGAAGAGCGTTTGGGTTGCGGCCCGGAAAAAGGCGGTCCGCCTTAGGAAGTCTTGCGTTCCAACGGTTTGCGGCGTTCGGATGGCCCTGCAGACCCTGCCGTCCGAAGCTGCCTCGCTGAGCATTGACCGGCAAGCCGCCCGGGGCATCCGGCGTTCGCAGGAGAGCGCGACCCGCTCCCGCTCCCCCCTTGTAGAGTAGGAGAGTCTTCGCGGGTGATCCGCCGGTTGCATCGACCGCTCACGGTTCGGTCGGCGAGGTCGGGATGCCGCCCTCGCAGTTGTTCTCCAGGTACTCGAATACCTCGTCGCCGGCGTTCGGGCTCACAACGAGCGGCATATTGAAACCTCCCTCGAACTCGTTGAGCGTGGGACCACCGCCGTCCGAGTGCGTCACCTCTAAAAAACCTTCAAAACCTCCTGTAACATACACAATCATGGGATGCCTGCTTCCCCAGGGGTCGCGTTGGTCGATACGACACGTCTCAAAAGTGAGCGTCCCTGAAACTCCCGGGCCGGCATCAATGGAACCGTGATCCTGAAAGCTGACCCCGGCAACGCCGCCACCGATTGCGATCCTCTCGATGCTGTACGAGCCGAGGGCAAACTGGCCCATGCGCGGGCCGGCGATTTCGAGGTACACCTCACCGTCTTGCGCGTTGATACAGAACGCGGGCGGCGCCGCCGGGCCGCCGATCGCTCCAACCAGCGCTCCGCCGCCGGCCTGAACGGAATGCAATCCGTATCCGTCAATGGTAAAGTACATGCCGGGCGGGCAGAGCCGACTGAGCACCAGTCCCGACGCCTCGGCGTGGTGACGCCCAACCGGATCAATCCACGAGCGAATCGGATCGCCCACGCCCATGTCCAGCAACAACTCCTGAATGCTCGTGGTGAAAACGATTCTTCCAAACGGGCTGCCGTCGGCCAGCGGATACCCACGCGCCGCGATGTGATGCTTGAGCCGGGCCGGCGTCAGGGTCGGGTCGATCGACTTGAGCACGGCGGCCAGCGCGGCAACCATGGGCGCCGAGAAGGATGTTCCGGAACGACCGACGTACGTCCCGTCGGGAGCCACGACGGGCACATTCTCGCCCGGCGCCGCAATGTCGACAGCGATGCCGTAGTTGCTCATCGTTGAGAGCTGGGTCGGATTGCACTGCGCCGTTGCGGCCACAGTCAAGACATTCGACAACCCGATGCCGCCTGGAGCGTGGTTCAGGCCGGTCAACTCCGTGGATTCGTTCCCTGCCGCGCAAACGAATAACGCGCCGCTGTGCCGTTGCATCAGCCTGACCCAGATGTTCCGCACGGTCTCGATGTGCGGGTCAGACTCCGACCAACCGAAGCTCAGATTGATGACGTCGGCACCTGCGGCCGCAGCCAAGCCCGTGTAAACGATAACACCGGCATCGTCGCTCGCGCGGCCGACGATAAGACGAAGACGGTCTCCGATAAGCCGTGATGCGATGCCGTTGACACCAACGAAATCGTTGTCGGCCGCGATGATCCCCGCTACTGCTGTGCCGTGTCGGTGGGGGTGCGTGTCTTCGGGCCTTCCGGCGATGTCATTCAGGTAGAGAATGCTCACATCATCGAACTCATGCGTGGAGGGATCAACACCCGAGTCAATGACGCCCACCCTGACCGGGTATAGCGTCAGGTGCTGACGGAAAAAGTCGAACATCGTGACCGCCTGGTAGTATTCAGTCTCGGCGAACGAACACTGGTCTTGAGCAGCGATGTCCCGGTTATCGCTCTGGGCCGGGCAGGTTTGGTCGAATTGGGGAACACCATTGTAACCGGCCGATGTCACGACGGGGTTGGCTTTCACCTGGTCGATGAGGGCATCAAGCTCGGCCTGTGTCGTCGCCGGCACCTCGATCTGGTAGAAATCGATGTCCGGCATCTGGCCGATGATGGCCCCTCCCAGCGAGGCCGCAAGCTGCTCGACCTCGCTGCGTTCCGTACCTTCGTTCATCAAAACGATCATCTGATTGACGGCGAACTCGACGGTTCGGCCACCGGGCAGGCTCCGCCGGATCAAACGGTCCGGATCGGGAGGGGTGCAGTAGACGTCCGGATCGGGAACATATGAGTCGAAGGAATCGTTAGAACCATCGTCATCGGCAGGATGATGCGGCGAGCACCCTCTGCCGATGATAAGCAGCGTAAGACACATGAACATCAGGCCGCCATGTGCAATGCTTCTCATCACGTTCTCTCCGGCAAGTGGGACGAGAACAACCGCACGGCTGCGCGGCATGAGGGCGGATTACGGCACGACAAGTTGTGCCCGGATCACCACACGCAGAACCGTCTTTCGACCTGTCCTCCACCCGTCAACGCCTTGAACAGATACTTTCTCGCTCCATTGTATCAGAAACACAGGCATATTCAAGGATCAAATGGGGAACAAAAAGATAATACGGGCAACAGTGGGCCGCCCTGACGGGTGCATGGGTCGCGCCTCCGCAGCGATCACTCAATGGCAGGAGTCAGGTTGACACCGGATTGGAGGCGGATCGCTATCTTGACATGGTGTGTCGGAACGCGCCTATAGCCTGCTCGATCTGCTCTCGCGACACACCAAGATGGGTAACCAGCCGCAGTCGGTCGCCGGCGGCGTTGGTCAGTACGCCGGCAGCCTTGAGTCGCGCGGACAACTCTGCGGCCGGCACGGCGGTGACCCTCACGAAAACAATGTTCGTCTCGACCGTCGCCGGATCGACCTCGATACCTGGACAGTCCGCGATGCCCTGTGCAAGCCTCTTAGCGTTGGCGTGATCGTCGACGAGACGCCGCCGATGGTGCTCCAGCGCATACAGCGCCCCTGCTGCGACGATTCCGGCTTGCCGCATGCCGCCGCCGCATTGCTTGCGAAAGCGCCTGGCCCGGTCGATGAACTCGCGTGTACCGGCCAGGGCCGAGCCCACGGGGGCCCCGAGACCCTTCGAGAAGCAGACGCTCACCGAGTCGAAATGGGCGGCGTATTCCCACTCGGGAATCCCCGTAGCCGCCGAGGCGTTCCATAACCGAGCCCCGTCCAGGTGCATCCGCAAACCGGCCTCCCGCGCCAAGGCGGCGATGTCGGCGATATCTTGAATCGGCCAGATGCTCCCCCCGCCGCGGTTGTGCGTGTTTTCGATACAGATCAGCCGCGTCGGCGGAAAGTGAACGTTTCGCGGCCTCAACACGGCCCGCACATCACCAGCGGTAAAGATGCCCCGCCGCCCTTGGATCGGCCGGCACATCACTCCCGACAACGACGCCGGCGCGCCGCCCTCAAAGTAATATACGTGCGCGTCCGCCTCCACGATGATCTCGTCGCTGGGCTCCGTGTGAGCACGAATCGCCACCTGGTTGGTCATCGTGCCGGAGGGCATGTAGAGGGCCGCCTCCTTACCCAGAACCTCGGCCACCCGCCGCTCCAGGGCAATTACCGTCGGGTCATCGCCCAACACATCATCACCAACCTCCGCCGCAGCCATCGCTTCGCGCATGGCGGCCGTGGGCTTGGTGACCGTATCGCTTCGAAGGTCAATCATCGATTCCATGCTCCAGGACCGAGCCGGCGCGAGGCTTCGCGGTCCGGGCTCGGGGTTCTGGGTTCAGTCCACGCGGCTGCCCCGTCTGTTTCCGGTTCACTCTGCTTGCCTCAGCCTTGCTGCCTGGTCACCATCCTGTGTCCGTCATTCCCCCCGAACGCCTCAGGCGGGCCGCCTTTTGCGGGCCGCAACCCAAGCGCACCGCGATCCAGAAACATGCGCGCAAGCCGCACCGATATCCGGCCGTAAGGTTCTAATCACGCTCCTTGTCTGCCTTCACGGCACATGCGGGAACTTGCCGTCGATCTCTGCTCCCGCCACCTCGACGAGGAAATCTGCGATCCGGCCACAGACCAGATCCAGGTACCGACGGCCCTTCTCGGCCGAGGCCTTCGACGGGTCGCCGGAGGCACAATGGTTGTTGATTTTCGCAAAGTCACGGCTGGTCAGCACCCAACCTTGCCGCATGGCCTCGAAGCGAAACGGCTGAACGCCGCCGTCGCCTGCCACGCCCCTTTCAATGAGCTCTGGATACAGGGCCATTGCCACCGACGTCTCCATCTCGCCGGCGTGATCGTCGCGAGCCTCAAAGATCTCCGCGTACTTGTCCATGCCGACCCTCCACCAGTTGCACAGGAAAACGTGGGTGTCGATCTCGGTCTGCAACTGGCGGATCAAAGGCATGAACTCGTTGCCGCCGTGGCCGTTAAGGATCAGCACCTTGTGGATGCCGTGCTTGCGCAGCGAGACGATGATGTCCCGGACCAGCGCATCGAGCGTTGCCTGCGAAACGTGGATGGTCAGCGGATAGGCCAGCAAGTTGCAGTCCACGCCGTACGGAATGGTCGGCAAGCAAATCACCGACTGACAACGATCCCACGCCATCTTACTGGCAGTCCGGGCCACGTGCGTGGTGTGACGGTAGTCCTGCCCTTCGGGCAGATGTCGATTGTGGGCCTCGATAGCCCCGATCGGCAGAACCGCGACCTCATAGCAGCGTTTCGAGACCCGGTGCAGGTTGGTTGCGGTCAAGTCCCATTCGTCAATCATGGATCGATCCTCGGTGATCAGCGAGACGTCCTGACTCACGTCGCTTCCCCCGTCCTTGTGCGGAGCAATTGTAGACGTTACACATGTGGACCGAAAGGGACTCGCTCAAGCGGGCAACCCGCGGCTTGTATGGCCAGGGCAACCGTTCCGCTGACGACCTCGCAACCAAGGAAGATCCGAATGCCCCGTTTGACGTCAGCCATCGTTGCCATCGTTGTCCTCACAACCCCCGGCCCTGCGGCTCTCGGAGCCCCTCCCCCGCTGGCCCCCGTCGTTGAGTATCCGATCCATCCGGACGGTGGCATCGTCTATGACCCTCTGAAACGCGAAGCCGATCGCACCGGCCAACTGGAACGATACCGGAGCACCCCCAGTAACAGCCAGGAGATCCGGCTGGCCAACTGCCGCCTGCGAGTCGAGGTGCCCCGCAAGGCCGCCGCCTACGAAGTCATCCCGATCCCCTACGAACTGTCATGGGAAGGCGGCGCGCCCGCGTTCCCGCTGGCGGTCGAGGTGACGGCTTTCGAGGACGAGTCCCGTCGAAAAGGGCGCGATTGCCATGATCTCAACCTGCCCGGCAGAATTGATCTCGATGTCGAGTACCTGGGCTCGATTACCGCACATCTTCGACCAAACGGCCGACACAACCTGAAGGCCGACATGTCCGACCAGCCCGAAACGTACCCCCCTTTCAACCGGAGACCGTTCGTGCGCTCGGGCGTGCTGGAGGCCGGCGACCTGGTGTGGTTCAAGCTGCGATACACCAACACCGGCAACACCATCCTCGACCCGGAGGGCCTCGGCGGGTGCTTGTTCTACCCCCAACTGCTCCAGAAACAGGAGGACGGACAGTACACTGCCGTGGGACAGGCGTACAACCTCTATTATCGCGATCTGGAGTATCTCTATCCGGGCGAATCCCATGAAATCTGGCTGCATCTGACCAGCAACATGCCCGGTTACATGGAGGGGGCAGGCAAGAGCGGCACCCCGCAGGGCTTCGGCATCTCGCCCGGCGAGTACATGCTGCAGCTTCGGCTGTTTGCTCGCTGTTACAAAACATCGGATGACTTCCTCAACATCTGGGAAGGCCCGGAGATGTACGCCTGGGAGATGCCCTTCTCGGTCGAGGCCCAAGCCCGCGAGGCCCCTGTCCTGCCCGGCACGAAGACACTGGTTGACGGCGGCGATCCCGACAAAATCACGCGGTTCATCCACACCTTCGAGGAGTTTATGAGTTCGTTCGACTGTCACCTGTCGGCACCGGCGGACGGAACGAGCCGCATCGGCGGCACGCTTCATCTGCAGGTGGCCCCATGGACGAGCCAGGTGGTGGCCAAGCTCATCGCCACCGGGCCGGTGGCCATCGCGACGGCCGGTATCCCCATCGAGATTGACGCGACGTCACTCAAGGTGCGATTCAACCCGAACCCGGGAACTTGCATGGTTCGCGACGGGCGCCGCATCCCGATCATCACCTCGCAGACCATGGCCGACATGCGAACCAACGTTCAAATCGGCCCGTTCCCCGAAAAACACATCGTCGATCGCCTCCGCGAGATGATGGACTGCGGGATCAACGTCATCGCGCCCACCAATATGCCCTGGCTCTACGATGACATGCGCAATCCGAAATCGAACTACCAGGGCGACGCCTTCAAGTACGTGCTCGATGTCGCCCGCCGCGAGGGAATGACGGTCGAAGGCTGGGGTACGTACCCCTTCGACCGGGCAAATGTTCGAGACATCGCCGCGTGGATCACCGGCGAATCGATCCCGATCGAGCGCTACACGCTTGGCAAATCGGCCATCAGTCTCACCGAACCGATGCTGCCTTTCGCCAACTCCGTGGCCTGGCTCTACCAGTTCCATCGCTGGGGCGATCTGTATCTGCAGGTTGAACGCGGCGACGTGCCCATCAGCGTCGAGGACACCCGCGGCTGGATGCGGCAGGACGTGAACGTGCGCCATCCGATGGGCGACCAGACTGTCAAGGCGTTCCGCAAGTGGGTCCGCAACAAATACCGCACGATCGAGGCGGCGAACAAGGCCTGGGGCAGTTCGTTCGGCTCATTCGATGAAATCGACCCCGAAAAAGACCGCGCACCCAACCGGTTCGGGCACAGGTGGGAATACACGGACCCGAAGCATGCCTTCCGCGACTGGAACCAGGCCGTCTGCGATCTGGATGAGTTTCGCACCGAGCTCCGCGTCAGCAACTACCGTGACACGCTGGCCCTGGTTAGGAGGGAGATCCCGCAGGCGGTCATCTGCCTGCGAACCGAAGGCGGCAACGTATTGGTCGACGGCATCGATCCCACCGACCCCAACCCACACATGCGGCACGTCTACTACAGCCAGCGGCGCTGCGCAGCCATCGCCGGTATGCTGCAGAAGTCCGGCCTGATCCGCTACCACTCGGATTACACGACCGTGCCGTATACCCCGAGCGAATTGCGCCGGCTCGTGCGGATGGCCGTCGAGCAGGGCATCATCCCATCGTACTTCCCTCAGTTCGACAACATGCGCGACATCGCCATTAACGAGCGATACGGAACCGAGTACCAGATCCACTACAATCTGCCCGAACCGCGAAAGGGCTACATGATGCACTGCCTGACGGCACTGTACCCCTGGTTCACCGCCGTTCATGAGTCCGGCGGCATTCCGGGCATTCTCTGGGAGGATTACCAGTGCGACGGCTTTGCCACCGAGACGCAGAAGCGGGAAATGCGGCTGTTCAAGGAGAAGCTGATCGAGGCCATGTCGACGCCCGAGGGGCAGAAGGCGCTGGCCGAAAACGTTAGAATGCCTTCGCAAGAATGGCGCAAGGGCGCGCGGGCAATGTGGAGCTACAAGCTGCCGAAGTAGGGCACGGTCGGAGACCTGCCGCTCCTCGCTCACCAATACGGCAGGTCGCGTCCGCTGCGGCGACCTCGACGCCGCCTTACCACCCGGCCCCGTCGCTTTTCGGACAGGTTCTTGAGTCTGCGGCTTGCGATGCCGCAGATTGCGGCACCAGGGCAAACCATCTACGCCGCAGGTAGAACGCAACGTTGACCAGGCTGATCAGCACGGGCACCTCGACCAGCGGGCCGATCACGGCCGCGAAGGCCGCGCCGTGATTGATGCCGAACACGCCGACCGCCACAGCGATGGCCAGCTCGAAGTTGTTGCTGGCGGCGGTAAAAGACAGCGTTGCGGATTTCGCGTAGCCGGCCCCAGCCTTCTTGCCCATCCAGAAACTGACTAGGAACATCACCACGAAGTAGATCAGGAGCGGCACGGCGATCAATAGGACATCACCGGGCTTGGTGATAATCTTCTGACCCTGCATCGAAAACATCACCACGATGGTGAATAGCAGGGCAATCAGCGTAATCGGCGAAATCTTCGGAATGAACCTGCCGTGATACCACTCCTTGCCCTTGGTTTTGACGAGCACAAGACGAGTCAGCATGCCGGCCAGGAATGGAACTCCCAGATAGATGAATACACTCTCGGCGATCTGGCCGATAGTGATCCCGGATGTGTCCGCTCCTTGCAGTCCCAGCAACGGCGGCAGGACAGTGATGAACAGCCACGCGTATACGCTGTAGAACAGGACCTGAAAGATCGAGTTGAAGGCCACGAGGCCGGCAGCGTACTCCGTATCTCCCTTAGCCAGATCATTCCAGACAATGACCATTGCGATGCAGCGCGCCAGACCGATCATAATCAGACCGATCATGAATTCCGGTTGCCCGCGAAGGAACACAATCGCGAGCAGGAACATCAGGATCGGTCCGATGACCCAGTTCTGCAGCAGCGACAGACCCAGGATCTTGATGTTACGGAAAACGTCGCCCAATTCCTCGTACTTCACCTTGGCCAGCGGCGGGTACATCATCAGAATTAGGCCAATGGCAATCGGGATGCTGGTCTGCGTGCCCTCGGGCCGAAGCGAACTGATCCACTCGCCGACGCCGGGCAAGAAATAACCCAGGAGTACTCCAACGCCCATGGCCAAGAAGATCCACAGCGTCAGGTAACGATCCAGGAAGGACAGTTTCTTGGTCAGTCCACTTGACATCGCTCTTGCTCCTGTTCGCTATTCAAATCCTGCATTTGCAGCCGCTTGCCTCGATCAATTACCAGGCTTGACAGCATAGACCTTCACGCTCGCGGCATAATCGTTGATGTTGTAGCGGCTCAGCAACTGGGCCATTCCCTTGTGAAGATCCCCAGAGCCGCAGTCAGCGGGCTTCGGGCAGCAACAACCCGATCGGGCGGGCTGGTTGGCGACGGGGAGGCTCGGTGTCGGCGAGCAGCATCCCGATGAATTCTCGACCTTCGCGTATGCGTTCAGATCCGCACCGCTGTCGATCACCTGGACATGGGCGAAACCCGACTCGCGCAAACCGGCCTCGTAATCCGCGATGAGGATCGCCCCGGCGATGCACCCCACGTACGCCATCACATCCTCGGCGACCGCCTTGGGCAATTGCTTCTTGAGCGCAATATCGCTGACCGCCAGCCGCCCGCCGGGCTTGAGCACCCGGGAAACTTCGCGAAACACCGCCCGCTTGTCAGGGGCCAGATTGATAACACAATTGCTGATCACGCAATCAACCGAAGCGTCCGGCAAGGGCAGCCGGTCAATGGTCGCCAGATGAAACTCGACATTCGCGGGCATCTTGCCGCCTGCCGATCGAGCCGCGTTCTTGCGGGCCAGCTCAATCATCTCCGGTGTCATGTCGATGCCGATGACTTTGCCTGTCGGCCCGACCTTGGGGGCCGCCAGCAGCACGTCCAACCCGCCGCCGCAGCCCAGGTCGACCACGGTTTCGCCGGGCTTGAGGCTGGCAAATGCCGTCGGGTTGCCGCACGACAAGCCCATGTTCGCCTCGGCCGGGATGGCCGCTAGGTCATCTGCACTGTAACCAAAAGCCTCGGCCACCTGCCGCACCCCATCCTGCCGGCTCGACAGGCCGCTGCCCGCGACCGCCGCATACTTCGACTGCACGGTTCTGATAATCTTGTCCGACACGTTTATCCTCCCTGAATCGCCGCCTTCTCCTGCTCGCGCAGATATTCCCCGACCCGTGCCCGGATCTGGTCGCGCACCCGTCGCCAGACAACCAGTTTCGCCTCATCATCGCCTGGCAAATGGGGAGGATCCTCGAACGGCCAATGCACTCGGCATTTGGCACCCGGGAACGACGGACATGCGGCAGCCGCGTTGTCACACACGGTCACGACCAGGTCAAACGGCTGGCCGTGGAACTCGGTCACGTTCTTGCTGCGCTGATAATCATCTAGCAAGCCTCCGAGAGGTATGCTGTTGGTTCGTGTTCAGG
>DAOOIV010000078.1 GCA_035384605.1 Phycisphaerae bacterium | reverse complement strand
CCTGGGTCAGAGCCAGAGCATACTCGCTGTCATTGATATCGTACTGGCTGCCGCGAACCGCGTCTCGCAGCGGGTCAAAAGCGATCTGCACGCAATCGCCTTTCCAGATGTCCCTGCCCTGGTGAGGCTGCTCGTGCCGGGCGTCACGGACGGTGCATGCGAAGAACAGATGGGTCGGGCTCCAGGCGAACGCGGCCTTCATGGGGCCGTCGGCGATGGGCCATTGCGAGGGCCAATCGGCGAGGTCGGCATCGACCCTGGGCGGCGCGTCGGCGCGGCGGGCCGGAGCGGGCAACGTGACGGGGAAACGCGTCTGGGGCCCGTATCCGAACGAAGCGACGGCTTCGTAGGTGTTGGGCAAGAGGGGGCGGTTGGCTGCCGGGCTGATGGGCACGATGACATCGGCCTTTGCGTCGAATGGGGTCCACGCCACCTTTCCGTCCGGCCGTCCGCGACCGCTGCCGCCGTAGGCCAGAGGGATGCTGTGCGGGCCTCGGGTCAAGCCGGGCACCTCAAAAGCCAAGGCGCGTGGCCGTGCTTCCGACTGGTCGGGGCAGAAAAGCGGACTTGGGTCACGGCATGTCAGTGTCAGTTTGAGGTGAGACTCGCTCGCCAGATCGATCGGCCCGGCGGGCGGAACGACCTGGGGCAAAGGCATCTCGGCGTGGCGCGGCAGGAGAGGCGTCTTGAGTACGGCGTCGCGGAGGGCCGCGAAACCGGGCCGTCGCCGGCCGGACAGATCCATGATCCCGAAGCGGTGCGTGCCGACCGGGTCGATGCCGGTTTGGCCGGTGCTCCAGTCGTTGAGCGTGAACCAGAAGGCGTGGGTAATGTAGGGAAGAGATTGGATCACGGGGGCAGTCGCGGTGATGATCTGAGCCTGGCGAATTGCGGAGTCGGGCCAGCGGCCGTTCTTCTGGTCGTACTCGCCGCCGAGGTTCCAGCCGAACTCGCTCAGCCAGACGGGTTTGGCCCAGTCGCCGTGCCGGGTCATGACGGCGCGGCACTGGCGGATCCATTCGACGTTGACGCCGTCGCCGGCGTAGGGATGCAGGCTGATTGCGTCGCAGCGGTCCCTGCAACCGGCCGCGTACATCGCCTCGATGAACCGCGTGTCGTGGACGGACAGCGACCCGGCCGCCACCACGGCGTCGGGGTTGCCGCGCTTGACGGCCTCGTACATGTGACGCAGCCACAGGGTGTATTCCTTGGCGTCGCCGCCGTAGCGGACGTCAACCGCCTTGCCGGAGCGGTCGTGATAGACGGTCGGACCGGCCATGCCGTCGGGCTCGTTCCAGAACTCGAACAGGCGGGCTTTGCCGCGGTAGCGCCGGGCGGCGGTCTCGCAGAATCGCTCGAAATCCGGCAGATACTCGCGCCGGGGCCAGACGACGGAGTGAAGATTCTGCTCGCCTCGCTCGATGAAGAGCTGCTCGTCTTCCGGCGTGCCGCGCATGGCCCACGTCGGGGCGCAGTAGAGCATCAGCATGGGTTCGATGCCGTGCCGGTGGAGGAAGTCGATGAGGCGGTCGTGTTCCGACCAGTCATAGGTGCCGCGTCGGGGCTCGGCGATCGCCCACTTGAACTCGATGCGCGTCAGGTCGATGCCAAGGTCGTGAAAAGCCTTCACGAACTGCATTCCCCGGCCTTGGAGGTCGCCGCCGTGGTCGTTGCCGTTCTCGCCGAAGACGGCCTTGATGGCATGGCGCAACGGCGGGAAGGTCGGATACTCGGGCGGCGGCTTGTAAGACCCGGGGACCTGACAACCGGCGAGCAGTGCGAAGCCGAGAGCCAGTGCGCCGACGCGCAAACCGAAATGACTTCTTGGACGGCAACTCCCAACCGACATCGCGAGCATAACGGGCCCCCTGCTTGGATTGCGGCCTTCGTTTGTCACTGCGAACATGACGCCGTCATGGCGACTGCGGGACGGCGGAAGGGCATTGTACGGCCATGCGGTCGAGTCAGGCTACAAGCAGGATCGGGGATCCGGCGGTTCCATACGCTCGAAGGGAAGCAAAGCCAGTGCATCTCAGCGTCGCATAGGGCAGCGCCGGCTTTCAGTGTTCGCATTCGGGGCAGCCCATGTCCCCGCCGCACGACAAGACCGTCTCATCCTCGCGGTAGGTGGTCCAACAATATCGGTGATCGCTGCTCCAGATGCCCTTGTAACTCAGGTACAACAGCCGCGGCTCGCTCACTCTCTGGGTGTAATGCTCAAAAATCAGCCGGCCGTCGGGATAGCTGGTGCACGTGAGCATGCTGAAGACCAGGTATTCGCCGATGACCGAATGGTAGTGCCATTGCTCGATCGTATAGCGGCGCGTGTCGAGGTAGATCACCTGGCCGGGCGTATACAACGTTCCGCCCTCGATCAATTCGTAGATCCGACGAAACTGCGGGCCGGGGCCGATGGCCGCTTGGCCGTCGCCGCACGGAGGCGGATCGGGGTATTGATAATGCGTCTGGATGACCAGCGTCAGATCCTGAGTCATGTGCCAGTGCTCAAGCGTGAAATCGTCGTATTCATGCTCGCCGTCGCATCCGTCCCAGGTGAGGACCGACTCCCAGACTCCCGGGAGCCCGAACAGGTACGTCCACCTGACCGTCAGGTTGCCCTGCTTTTTAGTGTAATAGCAGGCTAAAAGATCGCATTGCTTCTGCCATCCGTCGCCCTTGAGCCTTCGAGCGGACTTGCCGTTCGGCGTCGCGTCCCAGGGTGTGGTGCCCAGCGGATCGGCGTTGCGGAACGAGTTGATCTGATCGAGGAGATCGAGCGCCTCTTTTGCGGTGTCATCGTCGCGCTGGGCCAGTTCGGGCGGCAGGGGGATCGGCGGAAGGTCGGTGATGAGAGGATGGAATTCGCGTAAATCGGTGATCACCTCTTCGTCGGTCAGTTCGTCCGTTCCGGAATCCGAGCCGTTCGGTTGTCCCGGCCGGCATCCTGGTGCCGCAACAAGCCCTGCGATAACGACCGCCGTCAGCCATCGAACTTGCGTTTTTCGACTATCGAACATCATGGCCAGTTTCCCGGGGAGTAAGGGTGT
The DNA here is from genome assembly GCA_035384605.1 of Phycisphaerae bacterium. Lineage (NCBI taxonomy): Bacteria > Pseudomonadati > Planctomycetota > Phycisphaerae > Phycisphaerae bacterium. The sequence goes on along the minus strand of DAOOIV010000078.1, from coordinate 23,430 downwards.
CGCCAAGAGCGAAAATGTTCGCACCTCCGAACGATGAGCCGGTGTGAATCGCCGGCCGGCCATTCAAAATACCGCGCGAGGCGGTCGGGCTTCAAGGCGGGCGACCTCGAGGATGGACGTCCGCGAGCGCGGACCCTGCTGCGCTCCGGTCATGCGACCTGTGAGCCGGCCTTTTTCGCGCAGATGGCATCGATGGCGGGAAGGATGTACCGGCCGGCGACAACGTCCCAGCTCATACGGCCGGCGAGGTCATAACCGCTGCGAAGGAACTCTTCGGCCTGGGCGTCGGTTTGGGGCAGGGTGTCGATGATATAGCGGGCGATCCGCTCAGCGACCTTGTATTCGTGCTGGGTGCGCTGGTCGCGATCGAGAGCCAGCAACTTCTTCTCGTCCCAGCGGCCCGGTCCGAGATCGCAGTAGTCGGCCACGAAAACGTTGGGGACGGTCGCCCCGCCGGTGATCTTGTCGAGGAAGCCGACGCACCCGCAAACCCGTGACGGCACGCAGATCGCCCCGAAGGTCAGAGGCTCGAACTGGGCGATGCCGAAGGGTTCGTAGATGCTCATGCCGAACTCGACATCAGAGGCCCGGCGGATGTCCATGAAGGTCATGTCCTGGGGCATGCGGCTGCCGCACACCGCCTGTTCCCAGCCGAATTGATTGACGTAGATCGCCTTGATCATCCGGCTGCGGGCATTGAACACCTGCACGCCCTGGTAATAGACGGCCTCGCCATGCGAGAGATCGGAGCCGACCTCGCGGTGGGCCAGGGGCCAGTGCCACCAACGTTCCATCTCACGGACATCCTCGGGACGGCGCGGCGGCACCTCAGTGGACAAGACGAACAGGACGGCCGTCTTGCCGATCCGCCTGAATTCCCTCTCCAGGTGCTCCAGGACGGCGAGGTCTCGCCACAAGCCCTTGCTGACGGCCATGCGGGCAACATGCGTAAAGATGTAATCCGGCCGATCGCCGAGCAGGGTCTCGGCGTAATCCCGCATTCGTTCCTGTGCGACGCGTTTCTCGGCCACGCTGATCCGCTCGGCAGGGATGCCGTTGTAGACCGTGTCGATGGCGGCGTCGGCGAACTCCGGGCCGATGAAGAAGAGCTCCTTGGTGACGTAGTCGCCGACGGAGAAGATCCGGTCGCAGAAACGGCTGCGTTTGACCAATGCGTGACGATGATAGTGATCCTGGGAGCCGAACACCTGGTCGAGATACCTTCCGCGGTTCATCGCCCCGGACAATACGTTGTAGAAGGTAACGTCGTGGCCGGGGTGTTCCTCCACGAGCTTGCGTATGGCGGCCACTTCGTGGGCGTAGAAAACCGTTCGGAAAACGCCGCTGGGATCGAGCCTGGCGGCAAGAGCGGTGGGCAGCCCCATGAATTCATGAGCGAGAATCACGCACTCGTCGTCGCTGTCGGCCGCCCCCAGCGCCTTGAGCGCGGCCAAGGCGGGCTCGGCCAGCCTGACGTACATGTCGTAGTCCCAGCTCGATTCGTAGCGGGAAGAGTCGATGCCGTAGGTCTCCCACAGGCGCCCCTTGAAGCTGTTCACCAGGTGCGGGTTCATGCGTGAGACGTCGATCAGCACGACTTCGGCGGCCACGCGAACGCCGGTATGAGGGTCATGGAAGCGGCGATATCCGTAAATGATTTCGACGTGGAAGTCGCGTCGAACCTGGTCGAGGAGCCGGCCGACGGGATGTTGGGTGACGCCGTCAACACTGCTGTACAAGACTTCGCCGGAAGCCCCCAGCCGGCCGTCGGCGCTGCCTTCGGTGACGAAGGTCGGGCCAATCAGGATGGTTCGCTGGTCGCGGCCGCGGTAGGCGTTGCAGGTCAGCAGCCCCTGCAGCACTGCTCCGATACCCCCGACTTTCTCGACCGCCTCATGTGTGACGTGTGCTAATGTACGCATTGACTCCCGCTCTAACAAAATCCGCCGATTCCCGGGCTGCCGCGTTGCACGGTCCCCTGAGACCCGGTTCCAGACCGGCGATGGACGGGGCCCTTCACATCCTACGCGCACGCCAAATGCCACGGTCCGGTAGAATCGGCGTTTTCGCCCCATTCAGCAAGTCGGGGCCCCTCTCAAAGCAGCGACTTTCTATCCAATCGGCAGGATTGGTGTCGGATCAACGCTTTTCCTGGTCGGGAATTCAAAGTAAATCCGCGCGGTGGCCGGTTTTCGGTGTGCGGCATCCTGTCTGGCCGTCGGCTAAAGAGTTGCTTTAAGGCCTGACGAAGCACCTGGTCGGGCGGAGGGGGCCCGGGGCGGTCCGGGCAGCCGGCGTGCTCGCTGGCTCTGGGCCCGAAAACAGCCGTCGAGCATCGTGCCAAGCCATGAACCGCTTGCCGGGTAATCGCGGCACGACGCGCTACTTGACCAATCGGAAGGAGCGGTTGCGTGCATCGTCGGCCTGGCTTTCCGAGCGCGTCTCGCCCTCGGCGGTCACGTAGACCGGCCGGCGATCGCCCACGACCGGGCAATGGTGCTCGCACAAGCCGCAGCCGACGCAGAGCTCGGCATCGATCTTCGGGACCTTCAACTCGATATGGATGGCGGCGACATCGCCCCGCTCAGGAATCCGGGCCAACCGCGAGCCGGCGACCAACTGCCCCCCGGCCGGGTCCAGCTCGCCGATCATCAGGGTATCGACGTCGTTGGCAATAATGCGGTGAGTTTCGCTCGTGCCGTCCCGATGGAATACCTGCACGTAGTAGCGTGCCGTCGGATCACCCCGGTAAGCGTTGGGCGTCAAAACGCACCGAGGCCCGACGCTCTGGCCTTCCGGCGGGTATTCCGAGATGGTCACGGTCACCGGCGTGGCCGAGACGACCATCTTCTTTCCATCCCGGACAAGCATGAGTCGTTGCTCGGTATGGATCGCCTTGGGTGAAGTGGGACACACTTCCTCGCACACCACGCAAGGGATGTTCTTGGACCACGGCAGGCACCGGCCCAGATCGTAATGAGCCGTGCCGAGCCGGATCGGTCCGGCCGAGGCAAATTCGCCGAGACCTTGTTTCCGTTCCACCGTGAGTCGCTGGATCGCTCCGGTCGGACAGACGTGACCACAGGCGGTGCAGTTCAGTTGGCAGAAGCCCATCCGGAAGTTCATCACGGGCGTCCACATTCCTTCCAGGCCCGTCTCCAGCATTGCGGGCTGGAGCACGTTGGTCGGACAGACTCGGATGCACTGGCCGCACTTGAGGCAGCGCGCGAGAAACTCCTGTTCCTCGACGCTGCCAGGTGGACGGATCGCCTTGGAGGAGAAATCTCGCGTGGTTTTTCCGGCCAGCCTGGTGAATGGATAGAAGATGACCCCGCCAACAGCAGCCAGGATCGCCCGGCGCCGGGAGGCATCCGGCCAAGCCACCTCGCCGAGGCGGGCGGGCAAGAAAGCAAAACGCAAGGCTCCATGCGGACAGGAGTCGATGCAGTTGAAGCACACGAAGCATTCGCTCTTGCGCAGCTTGCCGCCCGGATCACACGCCCCTTCACAATTCCGGTCGCAGAGACCGCATTCCGTGCACTTGTTCGGATCGCGATCAATCCGCCAGAGGGAGAAGCGGCTCACCAGGCCCAGCAGGGCTCCCAACGGGCACAACGTCCGACAGAAGAACCGCGGGACGACCAGGTTCATCCCCACGAGAAACAGCACGATCCCGCCGACGACCCAGCCCAGTTGATGCATCTTCGGGTTGCCGAATATCTCGACGAACACGGGGGGCATGTTCAGGGCCGGCAGGACGGAAACCGTCAACGACCGGTGCAACAGGCAGATGGGATCAAGCAGGCCGATCTGGAGGCTCCCGAATGCCGCCGCGGCCAGCATCGCCGCGAGGACGTAATACTTCGTCTGAGACATCGGGCGATAGCGGTTGGAGGCGATTCGGTCGGGGGTGCTCCGGCGGTTGAAGATCCAACCGACGAATTGGTGAAGGATGCCGAACGGGCAGATCCAGTTGCAGAAGAACCGGCCGAGCAGGAGCGTCGGAATCAGGATCGCCAGCGACCAGATCAATCCCTGATAAAGCGCGTGGGTGGCCAGGCCGGTGGCGATGGCGATCAGCGGGTCGATCTCGAGGTACTTGCTCACCCAGAACTTCAGGGCCGGGGCATCATCCAGACAGGTGAACGTCGTGACGAACACGAACGTCAGGAACAACACCATGAAGACGATCTGCGAGATGATGCGAACGGTGGTAATCTTCATAGCTGTCAGCTTTCGGCGCTCAGCGATCAGCGATCAGCACGTAGCCGATCCTACGGATACGGCCAAATATCCAATTCACAGCTTCGTCTCCGCGATCAGGCCCTGTCGTTCGTAATCCTGCCAGTGTCTTGCGACGATGCGACCGGGATCCTGACCGAACTTCGCATAAGCCAGTTCGATGTACTGCAACGGGGCCTTGGCATCCCGCGGGTCGCGCCCGAGCAGGTTCTGATAGCACCACGCATCACAGGCCACCTGGTCGACGGCGGCGACAATCGTCGGCCGGCCGGTGATGCCGCCGACCTGGACGTCGTCGAGGCGCCCGCCCGTGGGGCCGTTGCGGATCATGACCCGCGTTCCGTCGGCGATGACGAGGGTGGGCTTCATCATATAACCGAGGTCGCTGATGATGTCGTGAATCGCCTGGTGGAACTGATTGCGACGCCCGCTGAGCAGTCCGTACCAGTTCTTCATGGTCATCGAGGCGGAGCTGAGGTTGTGGTCCTTGATCACCGGCAGGCCGATGACCTTGTCGGCCTCCTTGAGCGGCGTCCAAAAGATCGGCCAGGTACCGAGCGCCTCATTGCGGGCCGGTTCGGGCCGGCCGGGCCGGATCTCGACCGCCCTTTCATGAGCAGACGAGTAGATCATCACTGTCGCCCCTTCGGCCTTGGCCGCGGCGGCGATTCCGCTCTTGGCAAAGCAGGCGCCGGGGCTCTCGATCGGGTTGTCGGCCACGATAATCCTGCCCGCCCTGGCTCGTCTGCAAAGCTGGATTACGGCCTGAACGACCAGGGGGTTGGTGGTAGCGCCCAGACGCGGGTCGCGATCAAAGCCGACATTGGGCTTGAGTAGAACTACGTCACCCCGGCTGATGAACCTCGATATGCCCAAGTCGCGATCCAAGCCGGCAACGGCAGCCTCGACCAAGGCACGAATATGCGTCAGATCGGCGATTCGTTCCGGCTCGCCATAGGCTGCCGACAATCGCGGAGCCGAGGCCGGATAGTCGGGTTTTATCTTGGCAAAGTAATCCTTGAGCCTGATGGGCGCGCGAGGTTGGAGGCCTGCATCACCCTTGGGGTCATGAAGATAGACAGCCGCCCCCGTCGCCAAACCGGCAACCGCAATCGTCCGGCCACCCCGAACGATCAGGTCGCGACGCGTCCATGTTCGCGATGCGTTCGTCTCTGTGGGGTTCTCGTGTCGACCTGTCTCACTCACCACGACATCTCAACCTTGGCCGTCATCGGCCGGAGAGCTGATCGGTCTCGATGAAGGCGCGATCGCACCTTCCGGGTCAGCCGGCAGCCTTGCCCGAAAGGCCTCGGCCTGCCTGACCGCCAGAGCCTGATCCTCGCATTCCGTGACGCCGCCGAAGAAAACACCCTTCGTGAAGGCGACGCTGTATACGCCCAGCGACTCGCCGATCATCTTCTGTCCTTGTGCATCAGCTTCCCTGGAGAGCACCTTGTCGTACTTGGCGGTTGCCTCGACGTATTTGTCGAAAACCTCGCGGGCGGCGGCCGCATCGGTGGTTTTCATCACGAAGATTTGAAAATTCCCGCCCTCGACCCGATATTCGGCGCGGAACATCTGGTGGATGAAATCGTAGCCCAAGCCGCTGGTGGCCTCGTATTTCAGACTGTTCGGCGTGCGGCCCTCGGCCGGCAGGTATTGCTCGACCCAGAACGGCTCGTCGGCGTCCGGAATGGTCGCCGCAATGGCCGCGGCAATCGCCTTGGACACCTCGAGCTTGTCATCGCCGCCCTCGGGCGGGCCCAACACGTTGACATAGTACTTGTCCTTGCAGAAATAGGCACTCGTGCCGGAAACGTAGGCGTCGCGACCCAGCGACCATGCCCTGGCCGTCGGACTTCTTTCTCCCATGTAGACGCCGAAGGCATTTACAGGTTCGCCCATATCATAGATGTAGACGTCGAACGGCTCCTGTGACCGAGCGCTGGTGTACTGTCCGAAACGAAGCTCGACAAAATGGAAGGCCCGGAACATGCCCTCCTTGCCGTCGATCTTCTCGTAGAGGTTGTCCGTGAACCGGTCGATCTTTGAGGGAGGCAGCGCCTGCCCGCCGGGCAGCGGTGCGAAATCCGCCACGCGGGCAACGGCAGGCGTCGGTGTCGCGGAGGTCTCTTTCGGCGTCGGTGCTGCCGGCTCAACTTCCGCACCATAGACCAGTTGGTTGGCGGCCAGCTCGGTCGCTATCTGCCGCAGCTCGCCCATCGGGATTGGCCCGACCTCTGCGGCCTCGGCAAGTGAAACCTCGGTGTAATAGCGACCGGACCAGAAGCCGCAGGCCCCATTCTTTTCGTCCATCCAGCCTCCCCTGCCAAGGCCTAAAGGCTTTGCGTCAGCGGGCTTCCTGGCAGCAGCCAGCTTCTCTGCGTTCGAGGGGTGGCCGATATCGACGACCCGAAGAAGGAACCCGGCGTCCTTGGCCAACGGGCGGTGTTCGTAAATCCAACCGGTTCCCAGCCCCGCCGCTTCCTTGCCCAGCGCGTCCGGCTGCTCCTGCGCCCGCACAATGACCTTGGAGCCCCCCGCCGGTCCTTCCATTTCTCGGACCGCCTCGACCGTTTCGCCCGCACTGACGGCGTATGCCGCGTAACGACCGTTTCCTTCTTTCCCCTGCGAGGGAGCCGACAGCAGTCTGCGTGCAATCTCAATTTCAGCGGGGGGCGCGGCGGATGCCAAGGTGCCCGCCGGAATGTCAAAGAGACGATCTTCGCTGAGCCCGATGAGTCCTTTAAGCCTCTGCAGGGCGGACACGCTTTGGACAACACCGGCGAACAGGCCACTCGACAACAGGAAGGTGAACACCACCAGGACCAGGAGCGCGAGGATCAACAGGCCGATGCCTCTCTCCTTGAAGCTTGGAACGCGTCCTCTGGTCCTTGGCGTGGCCATGCCCGGTGTACTCGTTGCTTACAGGTGCGGTGCGATCAACGGGCTTGGCATTGGGCACCCCAAAGCGCCTCGATGACTCGCCAACCCGTTGCCGACCGCTCGCCTTGGTACGAGTCTCAGAATGTGCATGAAAACGGCGGGCCCTGGTCAACGCCCCGCGAAATCCCGCGGAGAAAGCAGGGCGGCGACCTGCCGGTCCTGGCGCGGAATATGACGGGTCATGGCCGCCGCGGCGACCTCGACATCGCCCTACCGACCGGCTCCATCGATTCTCGTACACATTCTCAGATGGCTATTGTTCCCGGTGGAGGGAATCTGTCAAGAACGGCATTGCATCGCGACCGTTGTCATAACTGAGGTTGTCGCAAGGATTTGACATCCTTGGGACCCCCCGATAGAGATATGGAGGATACTTGGTAGACGCTGTGCCGGAGGTCACGACGATGTCCGCTCAGGACAGTTCCGCCACACCTGGATGCCCGCCTGAAACCGCTTGGCTGGCCTCGCTTGGACGAGCGGTCATTTGCGGCTTGGCGGATTTTGGTGATTTCTGGCTGTTTGCCGGCCAGACGATACGCTATTCGCCGCTGACATTGCTGCGGCGCCGCGACATCCAGAGATTCCTGCCGCAGTGTTACGCGATTGGGACACTCAGCGTCCCTGTGATCCTGATCACCGGCGTGTTCGTGGGCATGGTGCTGGCCGTGCAGGCCATCGAGCAGTTCATGTCCGTTGGCTTGGCCGAGCGGATGGGAGTGATTGTCAGCCTCTCGGTCGTTCGGGAGTTGGGTCCGGTGTTGGCGGGCGTGATGCTCGCCGGTCGTGTGGGCGGTGCTCTGGCCGCGGAACTGGGCACGATGAACGTCACGGAGCAACTGGATGCCCTTCGATCAATGGGCACCGACCCCATCCGCGTCCTGGTGTCTCCGCGGTTCGCGGCGTGCGTCCTGCTCACGCCGGTGCTGACCCTCTACTGCGACCTGATGGGCGTGGGCGGCGGATGGTTCATCTGCGTCCCACTCTTTGACATTCCCAACAGCGTCTACTGGGACTACACCGCCGCCGCTCTGGAGAAATGGGATGTCGCCTCGGGCTTGCTCAAGAGCGTGTTCTTCGGGGCTTGCATCGGCCTGATCTCCTGCTACAAGGGTTTCAACTGCAAGCCCGGCGCCGAGGGCGTCGGCAAGGCCTGCACCGAATCGTTTGTGCTCGGGTTCGTCGTGATTCTCATCCTCGATTTCTTCCTGGCCTTCGGTCTCAAGGGTCTGTACGAGTCGCTGTGGGGGTTCAAGTCGGTATTCTGACGGAGGCCGGCCCCTTGAGGGGAAACACCATGAAGACCCGAGATGAGCCGATCGTCGAGTTCCGCAACGTCCACAAGCGATTCGGGCGGTTGACCGTTCTCAACGGCGTGGACCTGGCCCTGGAACGCGGCAAAACCACGGTCGTCATCGGAGAGTCGGGCACGGGCAAGAGCGTGCTGCTGAAACACATGCTCGGGCTCATTCACCCTGATGAAGGTGAGGTCTACGTCGGGGGACAGCGGATCGACAAACTCAAGGAATGGCAGCTTGGCCCGGTCAGAAAGCGTTTTGGCTTTCTGTTCCAGATGGGCGCCCTGTTCGACTCGATGAGTGCGGGCGAAAACGTGGCCTTCCCGCTGCGGGAGCACACCCACCTGTCGGAAAGAGAAATCAACGCCGTTGTGGCGAAAAAGCTGGCTCTGGTCGGGCTGGACGGCATCCAGCCGAAGCGGCCGGCCGAGTTGTCCGGCGGCCAGCGAAAACGCGTTGCGCTGGCTCGCGCGATCGCCCTGGACCCCGAGATCATCCTCTACGACGAACCGACGACGGGGCTGGATCCGATCCGGGCCGACACGATCAACGACCTCATCATCAAACTGCAACAGGAACTCGGCGTCACGAGCGTGGTGGTGACCCATGACATGACCAGCGCTTTCAAGGTTGCCGACCGAATCCTGATGTTATCACAAGGCCGGTTCATCGCCGACGGCACGGCCGATGACTTCCGGAACTCGACGGACCAACGGGTTCGTCAGTTCGTCACCGGCGATGCGGACCTCGTCATTGAGCCCGTGCCTTCCGGGGAGGCTTCGAAATGACCGATCAACGACGCAACGCTCTTGTGGGATTGTTTGTGCTCGGAGGGCTGATCGCCTTCGGCATCGTGTTGGTCATGTTCGGCGAGTCGCGGTTCCAGTTTCTGACGCGAGGTTATACGATCACGGCCCGGTTCGACACCGTATCCGGCGTCCGGGAGGGGACACAGGTGTTTCTGGCGGGCGTCCAGATCGGCAGCGTCCTGAACGTCGAGCTGAAGAATCCGGAGAACCCGACGGAGGGCGTCGTTGCCAAAATCGACGTTCGAGGCAAGTACGAGATTCCGGTCGGATGGAAGGCGTTTGTCGAATCTCCTCTGATGGGCCAGCCGGTCATCAACATCCTCCCGCCCACCGGCCGGATTCCGATCGTCATTCCGCCGCAAAGGTTGGCGTCGCTACCCAAAGACGGAAGCGGCGAGATCCTGGGCGAGCAGGTCAATCCGCTTGAGAAGATCCTGAGCCCGCAGTTCATCAGCACGCTCGAAAAGACGACGGCCCAGATCGGAACGCTGGCCGAGGCCCTGACGCCGGCCGCCAACGCCGTCACCGAGTTGCTGGAATACCGGCCCATCAGCCTGATCGAGAGTCCTAACAAGCCGGCGGAGATCACGGCGAATCTCTTCACGACGGTCGAGAGACTGCACAAGTTGCTGAAGCATCTGGATGACGTCTTTGGCGACCCTGAAAGCCAGGCTAATGCAAGGGCCGTTTTGGCCAACCTCCGCCAGGCCAGCGAGGACGCCAAGCTCGCGATGACCGGGTTCAAGGACTTTTCCGACAGGCTGCAAGTCGCGGCGACGCAGGCCAGCGACGTGCTGACGAACGTCAACTCGACCGTAACGCTCACGCGCGAGCACATCGACACCCTCGGAAAGAAACTGGTCACCAACATCGAGCAGCTTTCGCGGCTATTGGATCAACTGGTGGCCACGGGGCAGACTCTCAACGAGGGCGATGGAGCGGTCCCCATGCTGCTGCGCGATCCGAAGTTGTATGAAGAGTTGATGTTGACCGTGCGACGCCTTGGCGAGGCGGCACAGGAACTCAAGGTGCTGGTCAAGCAATGGCAGAAGAGCGGCCTGCTGGGCGGCTGACGATTGGGCGACCGATGAAGGCGTTGTTACCGTCCCGGTTGTGATTCCGCAGGGCTTCGGCGACCGGGACGCAGGCGTGCAAGCCGCTGCCGGCACCGCCCGAGCTGCCGGCAAATCGGTAACCGCCAAGCTGATGAGGGCGGCAATCACCGCAATCCGCTCTGAGAGGCTGATTGGAGACTGAGTGTCGATGCGGGTGATACGCGGTCTTGATTTCGAGCCGATGAGCGGCGTCGTCTTGTGCATCGGCAACTTCGACGGCGTGCATCGCGGACATCAGGCCATCCTTCAAGCCGGTCGCCAGAAAGCGCGGGCCGCCGGGACTGAACTGGTGGCCATGACTTTCGATCCGCATCCGCTGGCCGTTCTGACGCCCGAAAGAATGCCCGCCGTTCTGACTCCCCTGCCGGAAAAACTGCGCCAGCTCGAGCGGGCCGGCGCGGACGTGATCGTCGTAGCCGACAGCAGCGCTGCGTTTCTCCAACTGAGCGCTGCCGACTTCATCGAAGACGTGATCGTCCGGCGTTTTCGACCCTCGGCCGTCGTGGAAGGTCGGTCTTTCGGCTTTGGTCGTCACCGTCAGGGAGACGTCGAGACACTTCAAGCCGCCGCCTCGCGGCACGGGTTTGAGGTCCAGATCGTCGAGCCCGTCCGGATAGCCCTGGGCGGCCATCCGGACGCCGTCATTTCGAGTTCGCTTGTTCGACAACTGCTGACCGCCGGCCCAGTCGATCAGGCTGCGATTTGTCTCGGACGGCCCTATGCCCTACTGGGGACGGTCATTCACGGCGTTGGCCGAGGAGCGGGCATGGGATTTCCGACGGCCAACATCGATCCAGGCGGTCAACTGGTACCGGCGGAGGGCGTCTATGCGGGCTTCGCCGAACTGGCCGGCCGCCGCCACCAAGCAGCTATCAGCATCGGGCGGACCCCGACCTTTGACGAACACCGACTGGTCGTCGAAGCCCATCTCCTGGATTTCGCGGAGAACACATACGGCCAGAGCCTGCGGATCGAGTTCCTCGCTTGGCTCCGGTCTCAGGCCCGGTACGAAACGGTGGATGACCTTTGCCAACAAATCGCCAAGGATGTCGAACAGACTCGGCAGATCTGTCGGCAGAATGCGTGACGGATTATCGCCACAGGATAATGCTGACATCCCGCGGGCCATCCAGCCCACGGTGAACCTCGTTTTTCTGGCCCGGAAGCCATTTTTTTTGGATTCAGGCCCCATTCTGACCTTGCATGAGGATGCCTGTCTGCTAGACTCCCGACTCTGCGGTCGGAGGTTCGGATCGCCGTCCCCCTCTGGCCGATGATATTGAACGGGGTAGACCGGGACGGGCGGACAGGTTGTTACCGGAGAAAAGCTGTGCTTGAAGATTACGAGAAGCTGAAACGCCTGGTTGAGTCAGCCGCTGATGACGTAGCCAAGGCCCAAGGGGGCAACAAGGCCGCCGGAACCCGCGTCCGAAAGATCATGCAGGATGTCAAGTCGGCCGCCCAGGAACTCCGGAAGAAGGTCCTGGAGGCACGGTCCGCGGGCGACTAGCAGCCCCGTGATTGCGGCTCGGAATACTGCTTCAGTGCCCCGCCTGCGACGCGGGATAAACGGTCCTTGTCCGCCTCCCGCGAGACGCGAGGTCTAAACCCAGGCCCTTGTGGACATCCTGCGATCAGACCCGAGAGCTGTCCGACGGGCATTCTGGAAGGCAACGTCCTGGTCACGGCAGGACGCTCCGCTCAGCAGCGGCAAGGGGCGGGTAGGTCTCCTTTTTGTTTGTGCGTCTTGTGAGGTTGGGTATGGCCGCCACGCCCTTTACCGATTTGAGCAGCATCAACCCGAACGAGGTCGTTGCCGACCGGAAGGCAATCTACGAGCGCCTTCCGCATCGCTTCGAATTCATGCAGCTCGACGCCATTCTGCGAATCGACCGCGAAGCCGGTCTGGCGGTGGGACTGCGCCGTGTCAGGAGCGACGAGTTCTGGGTGCGAGGTCACATTCCCGGACAACCCATTATGCCCGGGATCCTGATGCTTGAGACGGCCGCTCAGATGGCCTCTTATCTTTCGCAGGAAGTCCAACCTTCCACGAAGTTCCTGGCGTTCGGGGGTCTCGAGGATGTCAAGTTCAGAATGGCGGTCACCCCCCCGGCGACGATGTACATCGTCGAGAAGATCGTTGAGGTGCGCCCGCGCCGGACGATCTGCGATGCTCAAGGATTCGTAGACGGTAAAATGGTCTTTGAAGCGAGGATCATCGGCATGCCGCTGGCACCCTCAGCGCCCTCGCCGAACGACTCACAGGCCTCCTGAACGCGGCCATGCGGGCAATCGTCTTGCTGCTACTCGTCCTCAGCGGGTGGTTCGACACTGACGTCGATGCGGATCACGCCGGCGGATTCTTCGACAAACGTGATCACCACAATGCTCTCGCCGTCACAGGGGTAACGGACGTCATTGGTAATATTCCTCAAGGGATCGCCCTGCAAGATCCTCATGGGCTCGGCGGTGGCGGCGATCTCACCCTTGGTCTCACAAGGGTCTTCACTTGGCCCCGCGCTGGCCTCACGGAAAAACGCGATACCGGCCTTGGGCTCGTCGTTCACGCACAACGGCCGCAGCGCTTCGGGACGGGCATTAGCCAGCAGGGTTTCGTCATCTTCGATGCGCCGTATGAAGTCTTCGGTCCCCAGACTGATGGCCCTGCCGCATCCGCCGGGGTCGCCCAAGCCGCTTCCGCTAAAGGTGATCACACCGCTCTCACTGTAAGGCTCAAGGCGGGTTCCGCCACCGCTCGTGTCGATCACGAACTGCCTGAACTTCGGGGGAAAGTAGGGGTCGTTGGCGGGTCTGTCGTTCAGAGGATCATAGGTGCCGAAAGTGAAAACCGGCCGATAAGCCGTCTGGTTGACGAACTTCACCAGCAGATTGGCTCGACGCCCCGGGGTGGTGCCTCCGAGGCTGGAAGTATTGAAGAGCATCGCAAGAAGCTGAAGATTGCCCTCACAGGCCAGCGAACCGGCCAGTAGCGCGGCAAGGGCGCCGTAGATCAACCACCGAAACCGCAAGCGGGAAAGCATCAAATTTCTCATGGAAGAACTCCACTCAAACCGCAGTCAGGAATGCGTCTGCGCGGGCCGCGGACCCTGGAATAACAGGGCCATTATACGGGCGCACCCTCTGGGATGCATCGGCGGTTTGGCCTGGAACCCTTGAACACATCCTGATCACCACTTGGGATTGCGAATGGGCAGGCCTCATTTCAGTTTCGAGGCGAAGCGGTAAGTCCCGGAGACAACCTTGTACACCGCCGCTCCGGCCGCCTTACCGTCCGGGCTGACGCCGTCGGCCAGCAAAGCCGGCTTGCCGGATTCGGTCACCGTCGATGGGTCGGCAGTCGGCACGTACACCGTGGCTGTCGTATTGGCGGGAACGACGATCTCCCATGAGAACGCGTCGCCATTGACCTTCCATTGGCTGACGATGCGGCCGCTGATCGAATCGTAGCCGCCCTTTGCCCATGTCAGGCCGCCGCCAATCTGCGGTTTGAGGATGAAGTGGCGATAACCCGGGCACTGCTCATCCGGATTAATGCCTAGAATCGAGCGGTACATCCATTCGCCGACCGACCCGATCGCGTAATGGCAGAAAGAGTTCATCGACGGATCCTGGAACCCGCGGCCTTTCACGTATCCGTCCCAGCGTTCCCAGATGGTCGTAGCTCCCTGATCGATGGTGTAACCCCACGAAGGGATCGTCCGGTTGTTGATCAGCATATAGGCCACGTCGCTTCGGCCGGCAGCGCTGAGCTGGTTCATCAGCATGACCGTGGTATGGAAGCCTGTCGAGATGTGGTTCTTGTACGCGGCGATGCGCTCGACCATGTGTCGGGCGGCGGCTTCACGTTTGTCCTCGGGGACAAGATCGAAATCGAGCGCGATCGCGTAGGCCGACTGGGTATTGCCCTTGACCCGGCCGTCGTCGCTCACATAGGCCTTGATGAACGCCTGGCGTATGTCGGCAGCCAGCTTGCCGTATTTTTCGGCCTCCGCTTGGCGGCCAAGCACGCGGGCCATTTTCGCGGTCAGTTCGGTGCTGTGCTGGAAGAAGGCCGTCGCGAAGACTTCCTTGGGAATTTCGGCCTCGCCCTTGGGAAAACCCTCGAGCTGAAGCGTGTCGCCGTTCAGCCAGTCGCCGTAGTCATTGTTGCGATCGTGCGTCCAAAGCAGATCGGGGTTCTTGCTGAGGATCCAGTCCACCCAGCGATGACAGGCGTCGAACTGCTCTGCCAGCACCCGTGTGTCACCGTAGTTGACGTACATTCTCCACGGCACGATCACGCCGGCGTCGCCCCAGGCGGGCACGCCGGAAAATCGCGCGTTGGGGTCATACGGATGCGGGGCGAAATCGGGGAAACGGCCGTCGTCGGCCTGATCGTCGCGGATGTCGACGACCCACTTGGTGAAGAACGCGGCCATGTCCATGTTGAAGCAGGCGGGCTGGGCAAAAACGAGCATGTCGCCCATCCAACCCATCCGCTCGTCGCGCTGCGGGCAGTCGGTCGGAACGCTGTGCATGTTGTCGCGATGCGTCCAGACGATGTTCTTCATCAGCTTGTTCAGCAATGGGCTGGAGCACTCAAAGGTGCCGGTGGTCGGCGGTGCGGAGTGGAACGCCCTGGCCAGGATGAAGTCCTTCGCCGGCCGTGCGGGCAGGCCCGTCACCTCGACGTAGCGGAAGCCGTGGTAGGTGAAATGCGGCTCGAAGGTCTGCGACCCGCTGCCGTCGAGAATGAACTGGTCCTCCTGGCGGGCGCCCAACTCGCCACCCAGAGGCTTCATCCGCAGGTTATCGCGGTAGATCATGCCGTGGGAGTCAAGGACTTCGGCGTGACGCAGTGTCACGGTCGTTCCGGCCGGGGCGCCGACCGTGATGCGGCACCAGCCTGACAGAATCTGTCCGAAATCGACGACGTAAACGCCCGGCTGAGGTTCGGTCATGGCAACCGGTCGGAGCTCTTCGGTCACTCTGATCGGTTCGTTCGGCTGGGCAACGAGCCTGGCTTTGACCTCACCCGTCAATTCCGCCGGCTTCCACGCCGAATCGTCGTAACCGGGCGCGTCCCACCCCTTGAGTTCCTTGCGCGAGTCGTAGACCTCGCCGTCGAGGATGCACGCCTTGCAGATCGGGCCGTCATCAGTGACCTTCCACGTGCCGTCGGTGATGATCAAATCCGAGGAACCGTCGGCATAGTAAACGCGCATCTGCATCAGCAAAGCCAGCTTCGTGCCGTAGTGACCCCGAAGCGGTCCTTCCTTGACGATATGCGATATGCCGAGTCGACCGGCGTACCAGCCGTCGCCGAGCGTGGCCCCGACCGCGTTGGCTCCCGTCTTCACAAGATCGGTTACGTCGTAGGTCTGGTACTCGACGCGTTTGCGGTAGTCGGTCCATTCGGGCGTGAGCAGGCTGTCCCCTACCCGCCGGCCGTTGATGCGAAGCTCGTACATACCCAACGAGGTCGCCGTTACCACGGCGCGCCGGACCGGCTTGCCGATCCGGAATTCCTTGCGGAACATCGGCGACGGACGGGCGGGCAGGCCCTTGGCGACCGGTGCCGGACCGGGCAGGCTGATCCACTTGGCCTTCCAGTCCGCCGGTGTCAGCAGGCCCATTCGCCAGCGGGCGATGCGGCTCCACGCGGTTGGTTGGTTGTCCTGAGTCCACACTCGGACCTTCCAGAAAACGTCCTGCTCGGCGGCCAGCGGCTTGCCGGCATAGGCAATCTGGGCCATCTGGTCCGACTCTACTCTGCCGCTGTCCCAGAGATCCCCCTTGTCCTCGGCGAGCAACGCCTCGCTTGAGGCGACCAGCACATGATAAGCGGTCTGCCGGACGCCACGTGCGTCGGCATCCAGCACCCAGCTCAAACGCGGCTGCGGGTCGTCGATGGCCATCGGATCGCTGAGGTATTCGGTTCGCAGATCAATCGTCTTCACGCTACTCATGTTGCATGCACTCGCTGTCAAAGCCAACAAAACACTGATCGCCACAATACGCCTCGACACGTCTGACCTCCTTACTGCTCGGAAGCGTGTAAGGCAGGTATTTGAGCCGATTGGGCGAGAGATTCAAGTCCCCGGCCATCGGGCCACATATCGCGGAACCCGGACCGTTCAGGCGGCTCGTTCGGAACCTCATGCGAGAGCGAATGGTCCTTGGCCGATTCCCCCAAGTTGCCCAGGCGCGGCCCTGACCACATGGCGATTGCGTCAGAGCGGCTCATTCAGACGTCCGAACAACATGAAATCAGGGTAGCGCATTCTTGCCGCAGCGACGGTCAAGACACCATGATGAGTTGCGTCGAGCGATTCCCTCAGCAGATTCCTCAGCGGCGCCGAGGCCCTCGTCGGCATGTCTCACGTACCGCCGGCCCCAGAATCCCTGATACGCTTGCCGAGGTTAGAACCTTACGGCCGGATATGTGTGCGGCTTGCGCGCATCTTTCTGGATCGCGGTACGCTTGGGTTGCGGCCCGCAAAAAGGTGCTCCGCCTTGGTCTCTTTGCGCCCTGGCCTGCCCTCTGCCGACCTGGGGGACTCGCCGCTTGCGCTGGGGGCTGCGAGAGCTTTCCAGAATGCTTCCCCCCTTGCCCCAGGGTGGGAGATGCTGCAGGCCGGTCCTGGGGTCGTCCAGCCATGGCCGGTTACTCGGGCTTCTTGTCCTCGGGTTTCTTGAGGAGGTCGCCTATCTTGCCGGCCACATCATCGGCGGCTTTCTTAGCGCCTTCCTGGAGTTGTTCAGACGCCTTTTGCGCCTCCTCGGCCGCTTTCCTGGTGCCTTCCTGGAGCTGCTGAGTTGCCTGCTGGACCCCTGCGCCGATCTCCTTGGCGGCTTCGCCCACGCCGACCGAGAGGGAGGCACCGACGTCCTTGAGGGAAGCCAGGCTCTTGAGCGCGCCGTCGAGATCGCCAAGCACGTCCTTGGGAATCAGATTGCCGCCTTTCTCGGCGGTCGCGAGGATGATGGCCTTCAGGATGGTGCCGGTGAGTTCGGAGACGAGGACGCCCTTGTTCGAATCGCTGCCCACATCGCGCAGGCGGATCTCGTCGATGGGCACGGTGACATCGATCAGGGTGGCACCCAGGGGCGCGGCCTTGACGCGGACTTTCACATCCTTGATGAGGGTCTCACGGATAACGAACCGCTTGCCCTCCTTGGTTTCCTTCTTTGCGGGTTCGCTCTCCCCCTGGGACTCAAACTTCTTGAGGTTATCGAGAATCACCTGGTAGTTGCTCTGAGCGCCTTTCTTTTCCAGATTGACCTCGATTCCTTCCAGCGTGAACTCGGGCACCTCGACGAGGTCGCTGGTCAGAGACCCGAGTGACACAGTGAGGGCCCCGCGGTTGAGCTTGAGGAAGTGGGGGCTGTCGAAACCCTCGGGATTGTTCACTTGTAGCTGCTGTAACTCGGTTCGCCCCTGAAGGATGCCGATGTCCGCGCTGTCGAGCGTGGTGGGGACGCCGAGGGCGTAGGTGGCGCCCACTTCGGTGCCGGTCTTGGCGATGCGATCGATTCCGAGCACCACAGCGACCACCAGCACCACCAAGACGACGACCACGACCAGGATGATTTTTCTGATTTTCTTTTTCATGACGTTGTCTCCTCAAAAAGTGATCGCCGCCCGGGGCAGGCGGCTTTTCGTACCGGGCCTCAGTCTCTCAATTGACGGACTGTGATGGGCGCGTCGATATCCCCCGAGGCCACGGTTCCACAACGCTCAGTCCCACGCAGAACAGGGTCAAACATGAACATTGCGACCATTGCCGAGGGGTGGCTCATATTCCGGCTCCTTGGTGAAGACCGGTCCATCGGTTCGATTACGACGACTGACGAGGTTGCCCGCAATCGATGCGACCGGTGGAGCACCGAAAACAGTTGCATCATACTCCGGCAAACGGTGAATGTCCATCGACGGCCGGCCGAGCGGGCCGGCTTCGTTGGTTGGTGTGTGTCGTGATATACTACCCGATCATCAATTGTGGATGGCATGTTCCATGATCAGCCGGTTGCCAGTTGCGGGGCTTGTCGTTGTCGTCGGCGCCTTCTGGCCGGCGGCAGAAGAGGGCCGCCGGCCGAGCGGTGCCGAGGCGGTAAGCATCATTCGCGAGCGATTCGAGGAGGACCATGGCCGGATCTGCTCGTTCGGCTCGCGTTTCGCCGGCCAGCCGGGCTGCGAGCAGACTGCTGCGTACATCGAGTCAGAGATGAAGGCAGCCGGCGTCTCTCGCATCTGGCGTCGGCCGGTGGAACTCGTGGTGCCCGTGACCGACCACGCCGATCTGGCAGTCAATGACGAGCCGCCGGTGCCGATTGATCCGCTCTGGCCGAATGGGGCGAATCCCTGTGTCACGCCGCCGGAGGGCTTCACCAGCGAGGCGGTGTACATCGGAGAAGGCGAGTTGGAAGCGCTGCCGGTGGATCGTCTTTCCGGTCGTATTGCGGTGATGGAGTTTAATACGGGTGATCGCTGGCAATACGCGGCCATGCATGGGGCCCTGGCTGTTTTGTTTCTTCGCCCGCAAGACACCTCATGGACGCAAGCCAACGGCAAGTATATGTATGCGTCCGTGCCGTTTCCGCGGTTCTACGTGAATGACGCGGCTCTGAGCGATCGCTTGCGTCGGGACGGGAGCCTCAAGCTGACCGTTCGGTCGCTGGTGAGGTGGCAACGACGGACGGTGGATAACCTGATTGGGTACATTCCGGCCGCCGAGCGGGGCGATGGCCAGGCGGTTGCCGTCTTACATAGTCGATATGATGCGGCATGTGCGGTTCCCGATCTGGCTTTTGGTGCCGAGCAGGCCATCAATCCTGCGGTTCTGCTGCAACTGGTGCGTGGGCTGGCTGCTCGCCCGCCGGCCTACGGCGTGTTGGCTGTTTTCACCTGTGGGGACACGTTCGAACTGGCCGCCTCGCGTCAACTGATGAAGTCGCTCACCGACGCACAGGCTGCGTTGGGGGGCTCGCTGGCTGCGGAGGAGCAGGAGCTTGGCTGGTTGCGCGAATACCGGCAGAAGCTGGCGGGGTCAGACGTGCTTGGGGCGGTGGCGGGCTGGTCGAACCGGCGTTTTCGCAACGAGCACGTGATCTGGCAGGTCAAGTACCAGATTCTTCAGTTGCAGGCGCAGGCGAGGCGGCAGCGGAAGGGCGGCGAGGATGAGGCGGCCTTGGCGTCGATCGATCAGCGTCGCATTCGGATGCTGGCTCTTCAGCGTCAGCTCCATCAAGACAGACCGGACGAGATGGACGCGAATCTGCTTGGCGATTTGCTGCCCGATGTTCAGCGGCGGCTGGATCGGATGATCGCCGATCGAAAGGGGCGTCTGGAGCGGCGGCGCGTCGACATGGACATCTTGCGGACCGTCGGCCTGGGAGCCGGCAGTGCGTCGCGGCCGATTCTATTCATCAGCCTGGAGCTGAGCTCACATGGGCGGCAGTTTGCGCCCTTTGCCCAGAGCCATTTGTGCGAGCAGCTCGTTCAGAATCGCCTTGTCGGCTATGGGGAGTGGTTGCGTCATGCCGCCGAACGAATCGATTTGCCGGCCGAGGTTCGGCGGACGTATCTGGATGATGCCGCCGAAGGGCGCCGTCACTGGCAGAGCGACCTGCCGGCACCGGTGGCCAACGGGATCGACGCTGCGGTGAGCGCCGGCTGCCTCGGCATGATGATGGCAACCACGCAGGACATGCGGCTGCGCGTTGATACGCCGATGGACACGCAGGAGCGAACGGATCTGGACCGACTTGCCCCGCAGATTGCGATGTGCGGAGCGCTGATTGACGAGATGTTGCGTCGGCCGATGCCGTTGTCCCGAAGCCCGCTGAGCCGTTGGTTCTGTCGTTGGGCTGGGATCGCGGCGATGCCCGCGCCGGGCGAGGGCCGACTCGATTTGGGGATACCCGACGCGGTGCTTTACGCCAAATCGTATCTGGGGGCCAAATCATTTGGTACGCGGGGTATCGGCGTTCGGGATGCCATTGTGGTCATGACGGACGGGGAGGGGCGGTTTGACCTCGACGACATCTTTCCTGAAAAAGTGCGATGGGCTCCGCTGCGGTCGGAGGTCTACCGTTTTGATGCCTTGGGCCGGGTAAACATGGCGATGACCCGCCTCGGTACATGGGAAACGCCGGCATCGGGGCATGCGCGTATGGCGGATCGGATCAACCTTCGCGGCGAGATGTTCGAGTGTGCGCAGATCGGCTTGTTCGGATTGCACGATGCCCGATATCTCGAGGATCTGGACAAGGTTCTGCCGGTCGAGGTGCCGCGAGGCAGTGAGCCGCGGGCCTGGAACTTTGCATTCGACGAAGGGGCCTTCTCGGTCTTCCTGCCGACCGATGTTGATCGCTGGCAGTTGGTGTTTGCTCGCGGGGATGCGACGCGGCGCATGCTGGTGCTCAACGCCGACCCGGACGAGCCTGAGGGTCGTGGTTTTCCGCTTGAATGGCGGCAGACGGAGGCGATCGGGCTGACGTCGGCGCGTGACTTTGCCCTGCTCAATACTGAACGTATGGCCCGGCTGGAGGGCACGGGGGTCATCGATCCTTATTTGCGCGAGCTGCATGCCGAAAGCCGCAAGAAACTGGCCGCGGCCGAGGCGGCCTTAGCGTCGGGCGATGGGGCGGCAGCGGCGCGGGAGACGATTCGTGCACTGGCCGGGCAGGCACGCGTCTATCAACTTACCCGGTCGGCGACGGACGATGCCATTCACGCGGTTCTGCTCATTCTTGTCTGCCTAGTGCCGTTCTCGTATTTCCTGGAGCGGCTGCTCGTCGCCGCGGCAGGCATTTACCGCCAGATCGGCGGCTTCACGGGGATTCTTGCTGTCATGGTCATCCTGATCACCCTGTTTCACCCGGCTTTTCGCATCAGCCTGACGCCGGTGACGATTCTGCTGGCCTTCGTGATTCTCTTCCTGTCCGTTCTGGTCATTGCCATCGTGCTGGGGCGGTTTCACACGGAACTTCGCCATCTGCGTCGCGGGCACTCTCTTGCTGAGAGCGGGGCGGGTGGCGCGTCGGCGGGCGATTTCCGGCGTTTTGCGGTCTTGAACCGGGCGATGCTGCTGGGGATCGCGAACATGCGCCGCCGGAAGATGCGCACTGCTTTGACCCTCGTGACGCTGGTGCTGCTGTCTTTTCTGATGATGAGTTTCACCGGCAGCGGCATGAGGCTTCATCCGCTGCGGTACGAGCTGACGCGTCTGGACGGCGGCCAGGAGGAGCGCAGCGCGATCATGATTCAGCGAATGAGCTGCAACCCCATGCCCGTGTGGACGCTGGACTATCTGGGCACGGCTTATCGCGAGCGGGCAGAGGTGCTCGGTCACTGGTGGATTACCTACAACAGCCTAACAACACAGGCCACTCGGACGCTGAGGCTCGACGGGCCGGGCGGGCGGCACGCGCTGCTGCCGGCGGTCTCGTGCATCGATCCGCGGGAGGCCCGCTTGCTGGGTATGGATCGCCTCGCGGGAGACGACGGCATGGCCACGTTTGCCGCATCACGGGACGCGATACTGATCAGCAGCAGCGTGGCCGAGAGGATTGCTGCGAAGCAAGGTGACCGCGTCGAGATGCTCGGCTCGCCTTTCACCGTTGCCGGCATCATGGACGATCGCGGGATGCTCTCGCTGACCGGTCTCAACGGCCGGGCATACGCGCCGCTGGACTACTCTCGCTACCTCCAGTGGGACCCTGATCCGACGCTGCTTCAGTCAAAGCTGGATCTCATCGACAGCGCTGACTCAACGGCCGACCTGACCGGCTCAGCGCGGTCCGAACCGTACCACGGGATCTCGCCGGATCAATTCGCGATCATCCGGGCCGACCGGGCGGTCGAGCTTGGTGGCAGCCTGCGGTCGGTCGTGATCGTGCCTCACGACCCGCGGGACACAATGGCTCTGGCCGATGATGTGGCCGTCAGCTTTCGTCAGCCGGTGTATGCCAACGCAGATGGGAAAGTAGTTTTGTGCGCCATGGCCGAGTTGACCACGCTCCAAGGCTTCAGCTCAGTCATCGTGCCGCTGCTGATCGGGGCGGCCATCATCTTCAACACTATGCTCAGTTCGGTTTACGAACGCCGGCGAGAGATCGGCACGATGATGGCGGTCGGGCTGGCTCCGCTGCATGTCGGGGCCCTGTTCGTAGCCGAGGCCGCAGCGTACGGCACGATCGGCGTGGTAGGTGGTTTTGTTCTCGGCCAGGGACTGGGCACCGTGGCCGCCCGGTTCGACCTGATTCCAGGCATCAACCTGAATTTCTCCAGCGCGGCGGCGGTCTGGACGCAAGTGGCGATGATGGCGGTCGTGCTGCTGTCTTCTCTGTGGCCGGCCTGCAAGGCCGCTCGGATCGCCGCCCCCGGCAGCGAAAGTACCTGGAAGCTGCCGGTGCCGCATGGCGACGAAATGGCGGTCTTGCTGCCGTTCACCTTTCACGGCCGCGACGCGGCTCCGCTGCTGGTGTATCTGCGGGAGTGGCTGGCGTCGCATACCGAGTCATCGCTGGGGCGGTTCACCTGCGGGGCGATTGAGTTGTTTGCCGACGCGGGCACCGGCGGGCGTGGGCTTGTCGCCCAGATCTGGCTCGCCCCGTTCGACTTGGGCATCATGCAGACGGTTGAATTGGAAATACGGCCGGGCAGCGACCCGAGCATTCACGAGGTGCGCATCTCGCTGCGCCGCGAGGCCGGACCGCACAGTTCGTGGGTCCGCGGCAACCGCCGTTTCCTCACCGAGCTTCGCAAGCGGTTCCTGCTGTGGCGGTCGCTGAGCCCGGCGGAGACTGAGCGGTACCGCGGCGAGATCGCAATCGGCGCGTGATTGTGCCCGGGGGCCGACTAGCCCGCTATCGCAGATACGACAAGAGCGATCATCTTGACTTTTGCCCTTTTTGGGGTTCGGTGATGGCCGACTTCATTAAACAAAAGGGAGCCGCCTTGCCGGTGTCGGCGCCGGTCTGAACATGCTGTAAATCCGCCGGTTTGATGATGCGGTG
>DAOOIV010000077.1 GCA_035384605.1 Phycisphaerae bacterium | reverse complement strand
CGGGGACACAGCGTCCGAGAGATCATCGACGCCGCCCGCCGCGTGACGGGGCAAGCCATCCCCGTGAGCGAGGCTCCTCGACGTCCAGGTGATCCGCCGAGCCTCGTTGCCGACGCGACGCAGATTCGAACACGACTGGGCTGGCAGCCCCGCTGGAGGGACATCGAGAAAGTTGTCGCCTCGGCATGGAAATGGCATCGGTTGCATCCGAGAGGTTTCGGCGACCGATGAGGGATGCTGGGCGAGCTTGGCGCGGCCGCCTGACGGACGACAACAGAATGTCACGGATGGACAGCTCAAGGTGAAGCGAGGATCCAAAGACAAACCCCGAGTGAAATCTTCCCCGGTTGGCTCTGCTGACCGACCCTGTGACATTGAAAACGACTGGCTGGTCGCCGGGCTTGCCTTGCTGACGTGGTTGTTGAGCCTGCCGATCTTTGAACCCCAATCGGTCGGGCTTGTGGCGGGAATCACCTTTGTTCCCTGGACCGCTGCCGTATGCCTGGCGCGCCGAGCGCGACGGATGTATCTTGTCAGCTATCTCCTTGGTGCGGCCTTCTTCCTGACGCACTTGCGGTGGCTCTACACGACCACCGGTCCCGGGTACGTCGCAGCGGCTCTCTACCTGGCGGCGTATTTCCCGTTGGCGGCCTGGCCAGTGCGGTATTTGTATCGTGACAGGCGGATCAGTCCGACGTTCGCTCTCCCGATTGCCTGGGTCGCATGGGAACTGGTCCGGTCAAAGGGGCTTCTTGAGTTTCCTTGGTTTCTCGCGGGCCACACCCAGGCAAGGCGGCTTCTGCTGATCCAGATTGCCGATCTTGGCGGCGCGTACGGCGTGTCGTTCGTTGTGATGATGGTCAACGGCTGGCTGGCTGAGCGCGTGATGCGGGCGATCCAGGTCCGGCGGGGCCGGAAGAATCAGGAGACCCGCCTCGCCGCGGCAGTGTCGACCGTGGTCCTGCTTGTCGTGGTGGGCGGCACCGTACTATACGGGCACTACCGCTTGAGTTACAGTGGCACGACAACAGGCCCGCGCATCGCGGTTCTTCAGGGCGATTACCTGCTGTCGGCCACCTCGGGACTCGACAGCGGACCTCGAAAGTTCAGGCAGCCGGAAAACGATGAGATAGACCGCGAGCTTCGAAGGCTTGGGGATGATGGGGATGATGAGGCCGACAAGAGGTTGACCTACCTGAGTCTCATCGAGAAATGCGCCGCAGAATCGCCGGATATCATGGTGCTGCCCGAGACGCCGTGGTGGATGTATCTCAATCGCGAACTCCGGGAGCTTCCCCAATCGGTCATCGATGAGGAGCGGGACAGTGCCAGGAGAGCGTGGCTTGAGTTGTGCTGGAAGGTGGCCAATGCTCAGCATCGAGAATTCCAGGCCCTTGCGCGCAAACACGACTGTTACCTGGTGGTTGGGGCCCTGTCCGAGGAAAGGCAGCCTCCGGGCAAGTACCCGGCCGAGCACCGCTACAACTCGGCGTTCGTCTACTCTCCCGACGGCAGCTCAGAGCCCATGCGATACGACAAAATCCATCTGGTCGTTTTCGGCGAATACGTGCCTTTCCGCTACAGCCCCCACTTCTTCTGGCTGTACCGGTTCCTGAACGACGGATGGTGGAACCCCTGGGGTCGCGGAGGGCGCGAGTATTCGCTCACACGGGGCACCGAGCACACGGTGTTCTCCGTGAAACCCCGTTCAATGGGCGACCGGCAGGTTCGTTTCGGCGTGACGATCTGCTATGAGGACGTGATTCCAGAGGTGTTCCGCGGTTTCATGGTCGGTCAGGACGGGGGCAAAGGCGTCGACTTCATGCTCAACATCAGCAACGACGGCTGGTTCGGGCACGGAACGCAACAGGCCCAGCATCTGGCCAATTGCGCCTTCCGGGCCGTCGAGAACCGAGTCAGTGTGGCTCGTGCAGTCAACACCGGCGTCAGCGGATTCATCAACTCGAGCGGATCGTGGTATAGTCTTGTCGGCGCATCCGATCGGGACCCGCAAGTGGGAGGCGAGGGATATCGTGTCGATGAGATTCAGCTTGATCCTCGTGTGACCTTCTACAGCCGTTACGGGGATCTTTTTGCCCTGACCTGTGTGGGGCTTGTAGTAGTGGCCGTTTTCGACTGTCTGGTGGTATCACGGCTGCTCAAACAGCGTTCTACGAAGAAACGGGGCCTCAGCCATGAGTGAATGTCGATGCGCTGCTCAGTTTCCGGCGAGAGAGATGACGGTTTGGGTCGTCCTTCTGGTCCTGACCACCCTGGCCACCGGTTGTAGTTTCGAGCCGACGCCGGATTTCATCACGGCAGTTCGTCAGGAGGCCCGGACCTGCATCGAACGAGGCATGGTCTATCCGTTTGATCCGGCCGTGAGGGCACAGGCGATGGAAGCTGCCTCGAAGGTTCTGGGGGATTCCGGCCGACTCCGCATCCGAGAGGGACTCAAAGATCAACATCCGGGTGTGCGGTTCGCCGCAGCCATGGCCTTGGGCAAGCTGAGAGACAAGGCGGCGGTGCCAGCCATGGAGGCGCTCACCAATGACCCGGATGTGAGCGTGCGGCTTGCCGCCTACTTCGCCCTGGAGCAATGCGGGTTGCCAACCACGGAGCGGCGCACGGCATGGCGGGATCACCTGAGGAAGCATGAAAACCCCGAAGTGAGACGAAATGCCGTCTTGGCTCTTGGCCAGTTGGGCGACAGATCTACCGTTCCGTTGCTTCGCGCTGCAGCCAGCGGCGATTCGGATGAAGGCGTACGGACACAGGCCCTCGAAGGATTGGCGATGCTGGGTGACAAGGATGCCATAAGCCGGTTTATTTTTGAGGCGTTCGGGGGAGTCGGATACAGGCAGCCCTTTGCGGTCATGACTTTAGGTCAGGTTCCCGACGATCGGGTTGTGCCCATACTACGTTCCAGGTTGGCCAGCTCTCCATACTTGGAGGCTAAGTTGGCTGCAGCAAGAGGGCTTGGGGCCAAGGGATATGCGGATGGGCTGGGACTAGCGATGAGATCCCTGGATTGGAACAAGCCCGATCGAAGCCTGGCGGAAGACCGTCCGGAGAACCAGATTATGCGTGTTCGGTCGATGGCGGCCATGGCTTTGGGGGAGATCGGTGATCCTAGAGCTTTGGGCATGCTGAAGAAAACCATGGAGAATCCGGAGGATCCGCGCGTTCAACTGGCGGCCGCCACGGCCATTCTCATGATTGTGGATCGGGAGGCACTACAGCCATCGGTCCGGTAAGTCGTCGATGTGAGTTGTCGATAATATTGGCATTCGCCGCCGCCGCGAGCGGTTTGTCGTCCAAGGCAGCAAGCGGAATGCACGAGGGTCGTTGTGAATTCCATGAAATGGATGCCATTTGCGGTCCTGGCGATCGTGGTCATTGTCTGCCAGACCACGTTCGTCCAGGCGCTCTTGGCCATCCAAGCCATCCGGCCCCAGTGGACGATCATCCTGGCAGTTCACTATGCCCTGTGGGCCCCCTCGCCTGATGCAGCCATAGCGGCCTGGATTCTGGGGTTGATCGTGGATCTACAGACCGCCTCACCTCATCCGATTGGGCTGTATGCCTTTTCCTACGGGTTGGCGGCCTGGGTCGTTCTTCGGAGCCGACAGGTGTTGTTTCGAGACCACCCGGTGACCCATGCGGTTGTGACTCTGGCATTTGCCTTTGCAATCCAGGTCATCGCAGGTCTTTACTTCTGGTGGAAGCACCGCATTCCCATCGACATGGAAGGGTTCTGGAGACCGGCTTTTTTGTTTGCCGGATACACAGCCATCTGGGCGCCTTGTCTTCACTGGCTGCTGATTAAGCTTCAACGCTGGACAGGGCTGGGGCCGATGAGACGCCGGATGACTTTCAGGCCGGAGAACCCTGCCTAGGGCCGGTTGACGATCGGGGATGGCGGCCGAGGCGTCAGGGCCCGCCCGACAACCGGCTCGGAGGGCGGCTGTTATGGGCGAACGTGGACTGCTTCGGACTCGTCGGGGGCGCGAGGCATTCTTGCCGTCCGGCCCGGTGCTGAGGGGTTTCGGGGAATCCGGAGCGGGAGCTGACCCGCGTCGTTTCGGGGTACACCGATGTTCGAGCGCCGGTTGCGGCTGATCATGGTCCTCATGGTGATGCCGGTCATCGCGGTAACCGCGAGGCTGGTTCAGCTTCAGATCCTCGAGGGTGAGGAGTATGCAAGCAAGGCCGAGGCGCTGCTGATCAAGCCCATGAGGTTATATCCCTGCCTGAGGGGTGAGATCGTCGACTCGGAGGGCGTGCGGCTGGCATATGACGCGGAATCCTGGGACATTTGTGTTCACTATGGGATTCTCTCGGAAGCCGAGGATCATCTTCGAGCCATGGCCCGCGAACGGCTGGGGAGACGGGGTATTCCCAGGACCGCTGACAACGTAGCCGAGGAGATGCACAAGCTTGGTATCGAGATCAACGAATCATGGCATGCGATCGCCCGCCTGACGGGCAGACAGGTCGAGGAGCTTGACGCTGTTCGGGAAAGACGCTTGCGGCAAGTCCAGCGAATCAAGGAGGTGGTCACGCGACGGAGGAAGATCGATACGGTGGTCGACGAAGAGCGGACCGTTCACCCGATCGTCCAGGGCCTGAACCACCAGATGTGCGTCGAGGCCAAGGTGCAACTGGCGGAGTACCCCTGGGTGGAGGTGCTGGTCAGTCACACCCGGCGGTACGAGGGCGGCGATGCCATGGGGCATCTGTATGGTATGCTCAACGAAGTCGGCCCCGACGACCTGAGAGAAAACAGCAACAACGCAGACATACTCTCTCGATACCTTCTCGGCGATCTGATCGGTCGCACGGGTCTGGAGCGACTTGGAGAACAGTGGCTCCGCGGGCGCAGAGGTTGCGAGCAGGAGGATCTGCGAGGCGTTCCCACCACTCAGCCGGTCGCGCCGGTGGACGGCAACACCATGCGGTTGAGCCTCAACCTCCGCTTGCAGCAGTACTGTTATCACCGGCTCCAAGCGGCGGTGCGGGAACATCCTCCGAGCACTGGCGGTGCGGCCGTGATCTTGGATGTTCCCACGCGTAGAGTGCTGGCCCTGGTGAGTTATCCTGCGTTTGACCCGAATTTGCCGGATACGGAGAGGGCCAAGCTTGCCGCGCAAGACCCCTTCGGCCAGCCTCACGTTTTTCGCGCCGTTCATCAGCCTTATCCCCCCGGCTCGACGATCAAAGCCATGGTTTTGCCGAGCGCTTTGACTGAAGGCAAGGTTGGACCAGGCACGACCTATGATTGCGTCGGCCATCTCTTTCCCGGCTTGCCCAACAAATGGCAGTGCGATGCCCGGCGGGCACACGGAACGGTTGACCCGGTACTGGCTGTCCAGAAGAGCTGCAACGTGTTCTTCTACCACGTGGGCGAGAACATGGGGTTGGCTAACCTGGTCAAATGGATGGATCGATTCGGGTTCGGGCGGGTCACGGGCATAGGGCTGATTGAGGACGCGACCGGGACGCTGCCTCAGCTCAGGCGAGACATGGGTGCCGGGCCGGCGCGCCTGGCGGCCATTGGCCAAGGTGAGGTCAGCGCTACCCCTCTTCAGCTTGCCAACATGATGGCCACGGTTGCCTCGGGCGTCTGGAAGCCGGTGACCATTTGGCCGGACAACCCCGACCAATCTTTGCAGGGCTATGCGCTGCCCATCCCGGCGGCCAACTGGAGGCTGGTTCGGGAAGGTTTGTACAAGGTGGTCAACGAGCAGGGCGGTACGGCATACGGCCCGCTTCGGGCGAAGCTCGCCGGCGAAGAAGAGTTTGTCTTGCTGGGGAAGACGGGCAGCGCCGAGGCCCCGGCTTTGGAGCGGCTCTACCGCTGTCGCTTCCCGGACGGCACCGAGAAGACCATCAAAGCCCGAACGTTCCGCGAATTACGAAATCGTTATCCGGAAGGACAGAAGCCTGAGTACATCAGCCAAGAGGACGCCCAAGTCTACCCGACCCATGGCTGGTTTGTCGGGTATCTGACCACGCGGGGGCATTACCTTGAGCCCGCAATCGACGGTGAGCTTAACGTTGCGATCGCGGTGATCGTCGAATACGCCGGGCACGGGGGTGCGGTGGCTGCCCCAGTGGCGCGGGACATGCTTCAGGCCATGATCACCCTGCACCGCGGAGGAACAATCGAAACCGCACCGGCGGACGATTCCACCGTCCGGTCGGCGGCCGCCGTCACCGATGCCGCCGGAGAGGGGGAGCGACCATGAGTTCGCTCTTCAGCACTCGCGGAGGCTGGATCATCCTGCTGCCGGTCCTGCCGCTGCTCGTGGCGGGGGTGTTAACCATCCAGGCCACCAACGCGTCCGACCAGCCCGGCCGACTGGCGGATGAGACGGTCAAACAGATTGCCTACGGCGCGGCCGGCATCGGCTGCATGATCCTCATCGTTACCATCGGATACCTGAGGATCGGGAGGTTTTCCTACATCCTGTTTGGAATCAGCATCCTGGTGCTCGCTTGCCTGGTCATCGACCGGTGGTTTGACCTTCCTTTCGTGCCCGTGAAACGAAACACCCGCCGCTGGCTCCAGGTGGGCGGCCTCCAGGTTCAGCCGTCGGAAATGATGAAAGTCGCGTATGTGTTGGGGTTGGCGTGGTACTTGCGGTATCGCAGCAACTACCGGACGCTTCTGGGATTAGTGCCGCCGTTCATGCTCGCGCTGGTGCCGATGGGTCTGATCAAGCTGCAGCCCGATTTGGGGACCCTGTTGCTGTTCCTGCCGGTCCTGTTTGTGGTGCTCTACGCCGCGGGCGCCAAGGGCAAGCACCTCGCTGCAGTCATCGTCATGGGCTTGCTGTGCTCTCCGCTGTTCTGGACGAAGATCGAGCCCTACCAGCAATTGCGAATTACCAGCGTGATGCTCCAGAACAGGGCTGTGCGCGATTATCTGAGCAAGCCGATGCCGTCCCGGCCCGACTTGCCCACCCGATGGGAATACTTTCGGCCCAAGGAGTTCTCACAAAGCCGCTGGATGCTGGAGCTGGCCAACTGGGAAAATGTGACTGGGTACCAACTTACCCGGAGCAAAATCGCCCTTGGCAGCGGCGGCTTGTTCGGGCAAGGCTCCGGACGAGGGGTCTTCGTCCAATACGACTTTCTGCCCGAGAGGCACAACGATTTCATATTCGCGATGATCGGTCACCAATGGGGTATCATTGGGGGTGTACTGACACTTTTGTGCTACGGCCTGATCGTTGTTTTTGGATACGAGATCGCCGTTTTGACCCGCGAGCCGTTTGGCCGTCTGGTGGCCGTGGGTCTGACGACGATGCTGGCCTTCCAGGCGATCACCAACATCTGCATGGCAATTGGGCTGGGGCCGGTAACTGGCGTTCCCCTTCCGTTTGTCAGTGCGGGCGGCAGCAGCCTGGTCATCAACTTCATGGCTCTCGGATTGATCATCAGCGTGGCACGCGACCGTCCTCTTCTGTTTACCAACCGGCCGTTTGAATTCGAAACCGAGGAAGAGGAGGATTAATGGGCTTGTCCGCAAGGCGTTTGCGGCTCGCAAAACCGGCGGACGTCCGATAGCATGCTACTGCTGATTTGAAGGCCCCGAGGGCTCGATGGTATATTCAGGTAGCACGTACCAAGCCGAGATTGCCGCCTTGGCAATCAGAGGCTTTGCTCCCATCGCTTGTGCAAGGGCCCGGTACAGAAACGGAAGCAGACATGGCCGACGATCAACTTACTCCGGAGACGCTGAATGCCGCTCAACCCAAGAACATGGCCGTTGCCGCGAAGATGCGGGAGTTTCTCTCTCAGGGGCGTTGGGCCCCGGGCGACCAGATCCCGACCGCGCGGCAGCTTGCCCAGATGTTCGGCGTGAGCCTCTCGCCGGTCCTGCAGGCACTCCAGATCCTTGAGAAAGAAGGCCTGCTGCTTCGTCGGGCGCGGGTGGGCACCTTTGTCGCCGAGCGCCGGGCGAAGAAGGACTTGCTCGCATTCATCACCGCCACGTGCGATCTTGAGCCCTATATTCACTCGCTGTGGGGTTTCGAGGAGGAAGCAAGCCGGCGCGGGTATCACATCCTGTTCTGTAACGCCAATCGCGTTCCAGAGCGTCTTGCCCAGATGGCCAATGCCTGCATTGAGCAGGGAGCAGCGGGCATTGCCTTCACCCCGCCTGAGGGAAGCTTCTACATGGACTGGAATCGGGCTTTCTACAAGGGTGTCGCCGAGCATGGCACGCCCCTGGTCGCCATTACCAGTCAGCCCTTCCCTGAAGAGGATCCGGCGATCATCTCGGCCGCCATTCCTGACGGGGTCTGGCAGGGGCGGCGCATGGCCGCCCACCTGATCGACCAGGGCCACACCCATCTGGCTTTCCTGTACGGGCGATGGTCCTGCACGATCGAGGATCGCAAGCAGGGGGTAATCGCAGAAGCCAAGGAACGCGGTTTGCCGCCCGTCGATGTGCGCAGCGTCTCGCCCGAGGAGCTGCTGCGGACCGGCGAGGTTTATGACGTGACCGCCATGTTAGGCGACTGGCTGGGGCAGGATCCACCCATCACGGCGGTGGTGTGCTGCTCGGATTATGCCGCCAGAATCGTTTATGAGCACGCCAGCACGCTGGGCATGTCGATTCCCGAGGACATCGCGGTGGTGGGGTTCGACGACTCGTCGTTCGCCCCGCTGCTGGGGGACGGTGGTCTGACGACCATTCGCGTGTCGTACATTGAGATGGGCCGTTCCGCGGCGGAGCTGTTGATTGCCCAGATCAACGACCCAGGTCGGCCCCCTCGCATCCTGATGTCTCGCGGCGAGCTGGTGGTACGCAAGTCCTGTCGATTCCTTCCTTCCCAGGTGGAGAGCGATCGGAGATAGGCCCGGCATGCAATAGCCAGGGGGTACGGCGGCCGGCTGCCCCCTGATGCCTGGCCCTGCCAAGCCGGTCCGGGAGGCCGTGTCCCTCGCGAGAAGATTCTTCGACGCTCAGGTCTCGGTTCTCGGGCGCCGGCCCGCTCTCAGGCCTTGTACACGTTCTTCTTTGGTCCCTTGACGCGGGCGCATGCGTTGCGGGTGTCGACCACCACCTTCGCGTTTCGAACGATCATGCCGTAGTCGTAGCAATCGTGATCGGTAGAGATGACCACGCAGTCGTACTTCCGGATGTTGGCCGCCGTCAAAGGCACTGATTTCATTTTGAGATCGTGCTCTCGCTGCTTGTGGGTGGTTGGGATGTACGGGTCGTTATAGTCGACCTTGCAGCCGCGTTTCTTGAAGATCTCGATCAGCTCGATCGAGGGCGATTCGCGGATGTCGTCGATGTTCTTCTTGTACGCCAGACCAAGCACGAGGATTTTCGACCCCTTGAGTGCTTTGGCCCGTTCATTGAGAGCCCTGGCCGTATGTTCCACCACGTACTCCGGCATCGCGGTGTTGATCTCGCCGGCCAGCTCGATGAAGCGGGTGGTCACTCCGAACTGGCGGGCTTTCCAGGTGAGGTAAAACGGGTCGATGGGAATGCAGTGCCCGCCGAGGCCCGGTCCAGGATAAAACGCCTGGAAACCGAACGGCTTGGTTTTGGCCGCCTCGATCACCTCCCACACGTCGATGCCCATGCGATGAAAGAGCATTTTGAGCTCGTTGACCATGGCGATGTTCACGCACCGATAGACGTTCTCCAGGATCTTGGCGGCCTCAGCGACCTCGCAACTCGAAACCGGAACGATGTTCTTGATGGCCTGACGGTAAAGGGCGACAGCAACCCTGAGGCTGGCCGGATCGTGGCCGCCAACCAGTTTGGTGATTGTCTCGGTGGTGAAGTCCTTGCGGCCCGGATCCTCGCGCTCGGGAGAGAAAGCAAGATAGAAATCCTTTCCAGCCTTCAGGCCGGTCTTTTCGAGGATCGGCTTGAGCACCTCTTTTGACGTGCCGGGATAAGTGGTGCTCTCCAGCGAGACCAGGTGGCCTCGCCGAAGCTGGGTCGCAATCGTTTCCGTGGTCTTGATCACGTAAGTCATGTCCGGATCGCGCGTCTTGGACAACGGCGTGGGGACGCAGATGATCAGGGCGTCACACCCCCGCAGCACCTTGGGATTCGTGGTAGCCTCAAAACGCTTCGACGATCTCATCGCCGATACGGCTTGGTCGGGGATATGCTTGATATAGCTCCTTCCGGCGTTGAGCATTTTGATCTTCCTCGGATCAATGTCAAAACCCACCGTCGGCATTCCCACGCCGCAAAAACTCCTGGCCAGCGGCAAGCCCACATAGCCCATCCCCAGAATGCCGACACGGGCTTGTTTGCGGTTGATCTTGCTCAGCAGTCTGCTTTCAAGCATTGAATTACTCCTGTCAGTTGTCCGGTCATGAGGCAAGGCGTGCACCGACGCCGGGCGGTCCGACGAGGCTGACCGTGCCGCTCGCCGCGAGATGGAGAAATCACTCGAACGTCGCATAAGCTGGACCGATAATCAAGGTCCGGGTTCTTGAGCATCGTCTGGAATATGTCGGCGAAAAGCCCCGCACGCTATAATGGCAGCCCGGTGCGCCGAACCGAAGTTGAACCAACGTGGAGGATCGGATGGAAATCGCCTTATCGCGGCCGGACATCACTCAAGCGGAACGTGACGCTGTGCTCGAAGTACTCCAGACACCCAATTTGTCGCTTGGTCCCAAGCTGCCCGAATTCGAGAGGGTATTCGCCGAATACGTCGGCAGTCGGTATGCCGTCGCGGTCAACAGCGGCACGAGCGCACTGCACCTGTGCATCCGTGCGATCGGCCTCAAGCCCGGCGACGAAGTCATTACCACGCCCTTCTCGTTTATTGCCTCCTCGAACTGCATCCTTTTCGAAGGCGGCAAACCGGTCTTCGTTGACATCCATCCGGAAACCTGGAACATCGATCCGGACCTGATCGAAGCCGCGATCACGCCTCGAACCCGTGCGATCCTTCCCGTAGACGTGTTCGGTCACATTGCCGACATGCCGAGAATCCGCCAGATCGCCGACAAATACGGCCTCCGCGTGATCGAGGACTCTTGCGAGGCTCTCGGGGCCGCGCTCAATGGCAAGAAAGCGGGAACGTTCGGCGATGCCGGCACCTTCGGGTTCTATCCGAATAAGCAGATGACAACAGGCGAGGGCGGGATGATCGTGACCGACGACGGGCAAATCCGCGATTTGGCGGTTTCGATGAGGAGCCAGGGACGCGGGTCGGGTGGCGGATGGCTCGCACATGAGCGATTGGGTTACAACTACCGCCTGAGTGACATCAATTGTGCGCTGGGAATTGCCCAGATGAAACGCGTAGACGAAATACTGTCCCACAGACTCAATTCCGCCAACTACTACTTGGTCCGGTTGAGCGACGAAAAGCGGATTTCGATGCAGAAGGCATTGCCTGGAAGCCAAGTCAGTTGGTTTGTCATGGTCGTTCGTCTCAACGACGACTACTCTGCGGAAGATCGTGATCAGATCCTGGTCAGACTTCGCCAGCAGGGCATTGGATGCAGCAACTATTTCCCGGCAATACACTTACAGCCGTTTTACGCCCGCGAATTCGGATACAAGCGCGGGCAGTTTCCCATCTGTGAAGCCCTATGCGACCGCACGGTGGCCCTGCCTTTCCACGGTTTGCTCCGCGAAGAAGAGGTTGACATCGCCTGCGAGGCCTTCCGCCGGTTGCTGTAATCGGACGGATCGACGCCGAATCGTTGATGGTTTGACAGTTTAGCAGGCCAATTGCTAGCATCTGGGCCCCCAAGCCGGGCTGAGTGTCTCCTCGTACGATTGTGCGCGCGTCATCAGGCACAGGGTGCCTGCGGCAGCCGGCCCGAATGTGGTTCTGGTTGAGCAAAGGAAAGGACGACAGGCATGGCATTGCCCACACCTCTTGCCGGCGATCCGATCCGCAAATCCAGCTCCAAGCTGGAAGTGCCGGATCATCCGGTCATCCCGTTTATCGCCGGAGACGGCACCGGCCCGGACATCTGGCGGGCCTCGCAATTGGTGTTCGATGCCGCCGTTGCCAAGGCCTACGGCGGCAAGCGAAAGATTGCCTGGCACGAGCTTCTGGCCGGGGAGGAGGCATATAAGCGAACGCAGAACTGGCTACCCGATGAGACAGTCGAGGCTTTCAGAACCTATCTGGTGGGCATCAAAGGCCCGCTGACCACGCCGGTCGGCGGGGGCATTCGTTCTCTCAACGTCGCCCTGCGGCAGTTGCTCGATCTGTACGTATGCTTGCGGCCGGTGCGTTACTTCAAAGGTGTGCCCTCGCCGGTCCGCAACCCCGAACTCGTGAATATGGTGATCTTTCGCGAGAACACAGAGGACATCTATGCGGGCATCGAATTCCAGGCGGGCACACCCGATGCCGAGAAGTTCGCCAAGTGGTTGCAGGAGGTCTTTCCCGACCGGTTCAGGAAGATTCGTTTTCCGGCTACGGCCGGCTACGGCATCAAACCGGTCAGCGCCGAGGGTACCAAGCGTCTGGTCAAGGCGGCCATCGACTACGCAATTGCAGACCGGCGCAAAAGCGTGACCCTCGTCCACAAGGGAAACATCATGAAGTTCACCGAGGGGAGCTTCAGGGACTGGGGTTACGAGCTGGCCAAGGAGGCGTACGGCGCAACGCCCCTGGACGGCGGACCTTGGTGCCGGCTGCCGGCGGACAAGGGCAGCGTTCTGATCAAGGATGTGATTGCCGACGCGTTCCTGCAGCAGATCCTGACGCGGCCGGCGGAGTACGATGTGATCGCAACGCCCAACCTCAATGGCGATTACATCTCGGATGCCCTAGCCGCTCAGGTCGGTGGGATCGGTATCGCCCCCGGCGGCAATATCAACTATGACTCAGGCCACGCCATCTTCGAGGCCACCCACGGTACGGCGCCCAAGTACGCGGGTAAGGACCAGGTCAACCCCGGCAGCCTCATTCTGTCGGGCGAGATGATGCTGCGGTACATGGGCTGGACGGAGGCGGCCGATCTGATACTCAAGGGTATGGACGGCGCCATCTCCGCTCGCACCGTCACTTACGATTTCCATCGCCTGATGGTCAATGAAGGCGTCGACGCCAAGCTGCTCAAATGCAGTGAATTCGGCCAGGCGGTGGTTGAGCACATGGGGGAGGTCTGACATCGCGCGTCGCAGCGTTGGGAGACGGTCCAATTGAGGGCAAGAGGCGGTGCGGGTACAACGGGTGCGAGAGAAGTGAACAATCCTGAAGTTGTCAGTCGGCAGAGCGGGAACCGAGAATCAGGTACTGAGAAGTACTTGATATCAAAACGCGTATGCGAGGCCGTGCGGTACTCTTCCATAGCCAGAAGTGTACCTGAAGGTTTCGCCTGAAGGCGAGGGCTTCATTCCCTCCCATCGAGAGACAGTGATCGTTGATGACCGACTGCCCAGAGCACCAAGGTTTTGAAATACGGCTGGCGGTTCTTGTGCCCGGGGCCTGGCTGAACAGCAAGATGTGTGAAAGGGCCCTGAAAACGAGTAGTCCACACCACGCGAACCGTTGGCTCATAGAGCTTGTGGCCTGCGGCGAAGGGCCTTTTTGCGGGCCGCAACCCAAGTGCTCTGCGATCGAGAAACATGCGCGCAAAATGCGCACCAGTTGCGACGGAAGAGACTAACAGCCGGTCATATCGCGCCGGCCGCCTGGCGGGCATGCTCACACCGGCCGGCGGCAGAGCAGCGCCAAGCCACCGAGCCCGAGCAGAGCCAAAGTGGCCGGTTCGGGGATCAGCGTGCCCCGGCCGTACAGCTTGGTGACGTACTTGATGAGGTTCTGATCGTAGTAAGTCGCGGTCACGCACGACTCCACGTCGCCCGTGCCTGCCACTCCCAGCCAGTCGTCGTCGGAAACCTGGAGGGTCCAGTTCATCATGAACCATTCACCCGCGGCCCCGTTCCTGGTGACATAACTGTGAGTGACCTCATTGTAGATCGAGAGCAGGATATCAGTACTCAGGTCGCCACTCGAGATGTTGGGCCCACCCGCAAGTGTCGTGCTCGGGATGGCCCCCTTATTCTGATTCCAGTCCATGGCGCGGAAGTCGCCCGGATCAACCTGGACGTAGATGTTGTAGGGCACGGAGATCAAGATCATCTGAGCCGTGTTCGTGGCACTGATGGTCTTCAGACTGGCCTGTACGTTCCAGTCCCGGGTGTTGTACGTGCCGGACGGGGAATCCAGCATCATGCTGTACGTCCCGCTCAGCGGACTGGTCGCGGTCGCGCCGCCGGCAAAGATCGGAAGCGTGATCGTGATGTTCGACCTGCTCTGGTCAAGGGTGAAATCGTACTGGTATGCCCCGACTGCGGGCACGACGAGCACGGCGACGAGATCTACCACTGCAAAGAGTCTTAGCATAACGTTCTCCTCCTAGTAGTTAAGACAACCTATCCCCAACACGCAGACTTCTGAAAGGGTCTTCAAGCCCTCTCCGGTTTCCGGGAGTTGCTTTTGCGCACCTTCAACCGCCCTGCGACTTCAAACGGACAATCGCGCCCCATCCATGACGTGGGAGTCGGTGATCGACTGACTGCATCATATCCGCGGCCTATGTCAGCCTCAAGCGCAAATCGTTCTTTCCCTGCAGCCGCTTCTCGGACTTGGGGCGGTCCCGGAAACAAACCCAAGTAATTGTATCGCAATGGCTTACGCGGAAACCTGGCCGGATCGCCACCACAAACATCGATGCGGATGCGGACCGTGATGATGAAGCATCCGCTCCGAAGGTCGGTCTGCATGGAAGGAGGGGTCCGCTGGGGAAAAAACAGCGGATTCCTTGCGCGAGTCAGCATCAGTCTGACGGTCTTGTCAAGAGCACCAACCATACGCTGCTCGATGCGCGGCACGAGGAAGTCGGAGAGAAGGTGATTGCATGCAACCTTGGGACGGGTTACGATGTAATAGAGACCGGACTTCGTAGGGGAGTGAGCGCTCCCATTTCATGGTCGGGTTCTTGTCTTGGCCCCGCGAGCTTCCCTGCACGTCTCTATTGTGTCGGCGGTGAGCGAACGAAACGCATTTCGATTAACCTTTATCTGGGAGGAAGAAGGCATGAACCCGAAGCACGTGTTCATCGGGCCGGCGGTTCTGAGTGTCGCTCTGTTGGCAGTTCCGCCCGCTTGGGCTGACCCCCCCGGTTGGCTGCATACTTTCGACGACAACACGTTCGAAGGCTTGGTGCCCTGGGACTACATTTCCTGGCAGACGGACGGGGCAATTGTGACCTTCTTTCCGACAACCGCCACTCCTTGCCCCAGCTGTTCACCCGCCCTTCGCCTCAGCTTCACTTCCTCCATCGACAGGGCGGTGGGTCTCTTCTCCGAGTATGGCACGGAGTTCAGCAACGCCAATGGGGGCGTGTCGGCCAAGCTGCTGATCAAGACCTCCACCAACCCCCACATGTTTGCCACTCCAGACAAGAACACTTTTTTTGTAGCATTGGCGGTCAACATGGATCCGCAATTCTCATCCGACAAGACCGGCGCCCACTTCAAGGGCTACTGGGTCTATGTAGGCGACGCCGGGGCCAACCCGAATGCCAATCCTCCCACCAACAATCGGCTGGAAATGGCGATACAATATCTGGATCCCAGCGGACCTCACGATCTCTGCAGCCCCACTCCGGGGTCGATACGTTTCGATCCTTTCGATCCGACGAAGGACTGGTGGATGCGTTTCGAGGCCCTGGATGATGGTGCGGGGGCTGTACTTGTCAGAGGTCGTATCTGGCCGGACGACGGCACGCCCGAGCCGAGCACATGGGACGTCTATTGCGTTGACACCGTGTACAAATACACCTCGGGCATCGTGGGCTTCGGAGCCGAGCAACGTCTGATCGGGCCGGCCCCGTACACCTCGTACATCGACCTGGACAACGTGAGTGCCAGCCTGGTTCCGGAGTACAACTGTTACAATCTGATCGACGACGACCTGGACAGCCTGACCGATTGTGCCGATCCGGACTGCGCGGCCTCGGCGGCATGTGCTTGCAATGACCCCTTCGCGGACGCAGACGGTGACGGCGACGTCGATCAGGCTGACTTCGCGGTTTTCCAGGCCTGCTTTTCGGGAGCCGGCGGCGGGCTGTTCGCCGACTGTGAATGCTTCGACCGCGACGACATGAATGCTGACCAACGCTTCAATCCCCCAGACGATGGCGATGGGGACGTGGACAACACCGATCTCGACAAGTTCGAAGCATGTGCGAGCGGACCCGGCATTGCAGCCGACCAGACGTGCGATAACGCGAACTACTGACCCCCTCATCTACATGAGTGGGTGACTGTATCCCTGAATTGTCAGCACGGCATCACCGTCCTGGAAACGCACGCGAACTCCCGCCCGGCTGAGCTTAGCCGAGGGGCCCGCAAAACTGGCAGCGCGAGATTGGCAGAGTCTCGGGCCGTATCGCGTGTCTCGCTGTGGGCAGCCTTGCCCTAAGTTGCCTGTTTCGAATTACTTATGATGATCGGCATGGTTGGCCGGTTCGACTGGCACGGGGTTTGCATGTGATTTTCAGCGGCACGTTGAAACGGCCCAAGAAGCATGGTGCGGAAGCAGGTCC
This sequence comes from Phycisphaerae bacterium, assembly GCA_035384605.1. Lineage (NCBI taxonomy): Bacteria > Pseudomonadati > Planctomycetota > Phycisphaerae > Phycisphaerae bacterium. The sequence continues at coordinate 10,002 of DAOOIV010000077.1, read as the reverse complement.
GCTCGAAGGAGTGGCGATGTGACCGAGCCTGTAAGACTTTTTCGGTAACGGATTTCACGCGTCGCCGACCACTGTGCCGGCCGCTCTTCTCGCGGCGGGCAGGAACTTCCCGAAACAATCAGCGACGCCGAGCGGTCTTTGTGCTTCCAGCATCGGGCTCGGATCGGCCGGTGCAACCGCGGAGTACCCGGCCTGCGGAAGGCCACGCGGACGTGCTTGCAGACTGACAGAGGTCCGAAGGACCAGGAGGTATCGCGATGTTTGCAGGAACGATGAATCCTTTTGCAGTCATGAATGAGTTGCGGAGGGAGGTGGAGCGGATCTTCGAAGGGTATGGTTTTCCGTTCAACGGCGGCTGGACAAGCCGGCTGACCGCGTTTCCAGCTCTCAACATCTGGGAAGACGGCGAGGCCCTGTACGCGGAGGCGGAGGTTCCCGGAGTGAGCGAGAACGACATCGAGATTTACGCAGTCGGCAACGAGCTGACCATTAAGGGAACGCGCAAGCCCCGGGAAAGCGAGGGCGCCTCTTATCATCGAAGGGAGCGCGGCACCGGCGAGTTCACCCGCGTGGTTACGCTTCCTGCCGAGGTGAATGCGGAGAAGGTCCAGGCGACATTGAAGGACGGCGTGCTGACCGTCACTTTGCCGAAGGTGGACGAGGCGAAACCCAGGAAGATCGCCGTCAAGACGAGTTAACCGTCGGTTGCGGAGAACGAGAAACGAGGCCATTTGAGAAGGAGGATCAGCAATGAGCACCGCTTTGACAGTCAAGAAAGAGCAAGACAAGCTTGCCCAAGTCGAACGGGCACGCGATCGTCGCACGTATATGCCGAACGTGGACATTATTGAGACGTCGGACGAGTTCCTTGTTCTGGCGGATATGCCGGGCGTTGCTCCGGATGCGATCGACATCCAGTACGAGCAGGGCGTTCTGACCATTAACGGCAGGGTTGATCCCCGGCAGGACGAGGATAAGACGAACTACCTGCTTCATGAGTACGGAGTGGGTGACTTTTATCGTTCCTTCCGGCTTGGCGAAGGCATCGAGACCGACAAGATCGAGGCACGGCTCAAGGATGGAGTGATGGAGCTGCATCTGCCTAAGAGCGAGGCCTGCAAGCCCAGGAAGATCACGGTCAAGGCGTCGTGAGAGGAGGTTGAATCATGAACCTGATACCTTGGCGAAACAAGCGTGAAGCCAGAAACGGTTCGAGGACCGAAGCGCCCCCACTGGCTCGTTTGCGAAGTGAGATGGACCAGCTCTTTGAGCGGTTCTGGCGGGATCCATGGAGCACCAGCCTCGCCGACCTGATGCCGGCCGGTGTCGGCGTGGGGTTGCGGCTGAATCTGGCCGAGTCTGAGAATGACGTGACCCTGACGGCCGAACTGCCGGGCGTCGATCCCAAGGACGTGGAGATCAGCGTCAGCGACAACATGCTGACGATCAGCGGTGAGAAGAAACAGGAGAAGGAGGAAAAGAAGCGCAACTATCACTACGTGGAACGCAGCTTCGGCAGCTTCCGTCGCAGCATTCAACTGCCGAGTTCGGTTGATCCGAACAAGGTTGACGCGACTTACAGGAACGGGGTCCTGACCGTGACTCTTCAGAAACGGCCGGACGCGAAGCCCAAGCGGATTGCCGTAAAGAGCGGCTGATCCCGGGACATGTGGGGATCCAGCAACGGAGGTCGGTGATCGGGGTGTCGGCATGGCGAAGGACTACTACGTCGTCCTGGGGCTTACCGTCGATGCAACGCCGGCACAGATCAAGCAGGCGTATCGTCGAAAGGCGCTGGAGCTACACCCGGATCACTACGGGCCGGATGTGGAGCCGTTCCTGGAGGTGCAAGAGGCGTACGCCGTCCTGAGCGATCCTCGACGGCGTGACGCCTACGATCGTTCCGTGCAACAGGCTCGTCGGATAAAGGTGCGGTCCGCCGCGGCACCCGATATCATCGGGCCGCGACGGCCGCCGGCGGAGCCGCTCGTGCCCCAGCAAGCACCGCTGGATTGGGGTGACGTTCCGATTCCGGAGTCGTCGTGGGCGTTTTTCCGGTCGTTCGATGAGATCTTCAGTCGTCTCTGGTTCGACTTTACGGAATAGACGCGTCCGAAGTCTGAACAACCGGAGAGGATTGATCACTTCTCCGTGACCGTGAACTTCGGCGGGTCGCTGTAGAGTCTCCACTGATCGGCGATGCCGGCGGCTTGCGTGTCACCCTGATGCAAAAGGATCCGGTAGTTAAACTCGACCGACTCGCCCTTCTTCCAGGTATGTGAACCGTCCTTGGCGGCATCCTTGGTGAAGTCCTTCAGGCCGAACGGGTTGGCGGTGTACAGACCATAGTCGCGAATATGCCAGTGCGTCGGATGCCCGTAATTCTTCGGATGGTCCATGATTGCGATGCCCACCACCTTGTCATTAACCTTTCCGACGTAGTCGCACCACTCGGCGGGTTGGCCCCAGGTGTCTTCGCCGCTCTTGCCGGCGCTGTTGTACCGCTTGCCGCCGCCCTTTTCGTCAATGGTGATGGCCGTCCGTACGGACACGATGCCGCCTTCCTTGGTGTCGCCGAAGGTAACGTCCTTCTGGTCGAACTTAAAGACGCTCCTGACGTCGATGATGCGAAGATCCTCACCGGCGAGAAACATGTACGATCGCTGTTCGGAGAAGTCCTTCTCGCCCTTCTCGTTGATCCAGTCGATTTCGGCGATAACCTGACCGAATACCGGCCCGCTGGCCTGGCCGACGATCTTGGTGAGAACCTGGTGCGGCACTTTCTCGATCGGCGCATCCTTGACTTCATTCCAGTAGTTGGATCCCGGCTTGGTCATGTCTTCCGTGCGGATGTCGCCGTGGGCGCACCACAATGAGCGGTGGTGGGGGTGGTCCTGGCGCTTGGCTTCTTTTTCCGCAGGGTTGTCCTTCATGGGGAAATCGCGCGTCATCGGCTCGCCCGTCGGGCCGATGACCGGATACAGGTAAACCTTGGGATCACTCTTCTTGAATACCAGGGTGGTGAAGGGCTTGCCGGAGATCTTGATGTCCACCTGTTCGTCGCCGGCTTTGCGGACGCGGGCGGGGAGGCCGCCCGGTTCCGGGTTGACGCCCGTGCCGGCCACGAGGAGTTCCCACGTGTACGTCTGCCCGGCCTTGAGCGGCTTGTTCTGCCACCACCATACCCGATCTTCCTTGTCGATTTGCACGAGCAGATCGGCGTCCTTACCGGAAAGATAGTAGTACTGCTGCGGGTCCAGGGGCTTGGCCGGCTTGAACCACATCGGGCCGGCGGGAATATCCTTGTCGCCGACGGTGATCGTCACCTTGTCCGCGCGTGCTGTTGAGGCTGTCAGGCCCATTCCTGCAACAATCGCGGCGATCCACGCAATTCCCATCATCTTGTTTACCATATGCGTCTTTGTCTCCTCTTGTCTCACGAACATGAAGTCACGCGGGCAGTGCCGCTTTCAGCGTCCTATACGCATGCTCGCCCACCGTCGTCGGGTCCGGTTTATAGTCAAAGGGCTCAACCGAAACCCAACGATCAAAGCCAGTTTCCGCCAGAGTCTTGAGGATCGATTTGAGGTCCAGCGGCTCGCCGTCGCCCGAGGCCAACGGCATTCCCACTCCCTTGCCCGAAGGATGGTTGGCGTGGAAATGCCTGGCCCGCTTGCCGAACCGACGGATCGTACCCTCGATGCCATCCGGCATGGAGGCCATAGCCTTCATGTCGAGCATGATGTCGATGTTCGGGTGGCCGATCTCATCCGCCAGTCGGGCGGCTTCCTCAGCCGTATTGATGAAATTCGTTTCTTTGGGGCTCAGGGCCTCAAAGCAGATGGTCACCCCGCGCTCAGCGCAGGTGTGGGCCACCGACGCCAGTACGTCTTTCGCCCGTTTCCAGCCCTCGTCGAAGGTCGTTGGTGGGACGATGCTGCGTTGATTCGGTGAACCAAGGGTCATGACCTTGCCGCCGACATCACCGCAGAAATGGACCAAGCTCCTCAGGTAGTCGGCCGACTTGCGGCGGACTGCGTCGTCTGGGGTGGTGATGTGCAAGCCCTTGGGCGACACGAACAGCCAGTGCAGCCCGACCACCGATACCCCGGCATCGGCTGCCGCCCGGGCGATCGTCTTTCGTCGGTCGGACGAGATCTGGTCCACGTGCTCGGCGATGGTAAACGGGGCAAGCTCGACTCCTTCAAAGCCGATGCGAGCCGCGATGCCGAAGACTTCCTCGATCGGAACGTCCCGCCAAGGTTCGCTGCATGTCGCCAGTTTCATCCGAGCCTCCATCAAATCGGGGGGTACATGGTACAGGAGGATGGTCCTCGCGGGCAAACCGGGCGCGCAGGTTGCGGTTGTTGCAGCGTGCCTCTCCATATCTCTGGTACCCTTGAGGAGTGGCTCGGACGCACGTTCTCACTGATTCTTGGGCGACCAAACCTTCGGCGGTCCCAGAGGGGCAGGGAGAAGACCACGCAGCTAGACGCCGGGACTGCCAGTACCGGGCATGCTTTACAGCGGTGAGAGGTCGACGGTCAGGAGAAAAAATGCATTCGGACTTACCTTCGGGTATCTATCGTTCCTCCTCCGTCGGCTGGGTTTCAACGCGCGCCGGTGTGAGCTCCCTTATCCGGCTCTTGGCCCAGAGCACGTTGGACCTGTTGAATTGCTCCTTCTCGATGGCCTCCTGGTACCAGTAGAGGGCCTTGTCGCGGTTGTGCAGACGGTAGTCCCATACGGCAGCCATCTGGAACCTGGCCGGCAACTGGATATTAGGGTCCCAGTCGATGGCCCGCTTGTACCACAGTAAGGCGATGTCGTTGTCCTTTTCTTCGAAGTATTCCTTGTGGATTTCACCGATGTAGAAGGCGGCTTGGGCGATCTTGTCGCTGGTCGGGTATTTCTCGACCAGTTCCTTAAACTTGGCCAAAGCCTTCTTCATGATTTCCTGGTTGTAGAAGATGGGCGTACCATGACCGCCCTCTTTCAGGAGGGCCATGCCCTCCTCGAACAACTTGTTGGCCTCGGGAATGGAGTCCTTGGGCCTCAACGTTTCCACGGGCGTAGCCGCCTCGGCGATGTAGTCGTAGGGTTTGACCCGCTGGAGGTCGGCCAGCTCGCTTCTGGCCCACATGGCCTTGTCGGACATTCCGTGTTCGTTGTAGTAAATCACCAAGGCCCGAAGCAGGCGGGCGTACTGTGTGCGGTGCATCACCAGCTCTTCAACGATGTCCAGTTCGTCCCGGCCGGCAATGGAGATCTCCGGCAAATTAGCCCCGGCAGGGTTTTCGAGCGACGTCATTGGCCCAGGCGGACGCTCGATCTTCTCGGAAGCCAGTGAATCGGTCTTGCACCCGGCAGGCAACGTCAGCACCCATAACAGACTGACGACCGCGCCGAGCTGGAAAAGAAGCATCGTGCTGTGCTTTCGCATGATCACGCCTCCTGCGTCTCTGAGATTAACATGATACTATTCGGTGCGAAGGTTCCGCCCGCTACAGGGAAAGAGTACGCTTGCGCCCGCTGAATCGTCAAGAACCACCCAAGTGAATGGGCGCGTTTTCGCGGTTCTGGGGTCCTTACCATTGGGCTTCTTCAAAGGCGCCCAATGGGCCTTTGGGTTTGGGTTTCGGGCGAAACTTCACAATGCTGTTGGCCAAGGTCAAGTCGCCGCGGGTGGTGACTTTCAGGTTGGTGAAGTCGCACTCGACGACCGCGACCGGATGCCCCATGACTTCGACGAGCTGGGCGTCGTCGGTCAGCTCGCCGCGGAATTCAGCCCGCTTTTCATAGGCAGCCATGATCAGGTTCCGGCGGAAGACCTGGGGTGTCTGGGCTTCCCACAGGCCCTGGCGGGAAACCGTCTCGTCGATAACCTTGCTCTCGCTGACCCTTTTGATGGTTCCCCTTAGCGGGGCTGCGAGAAGGGCTGCGCCGGTTTTGGCCGCCTCGGCGAAAACCGCGTCGATCATCTCATCGGTCGTACAGGGTCGGGCGGCGTCGTGTACCGCGACGAACTGGGCATCTTCTTTCACGACGGCGAGTCCGTTGGCCACCGAATCCGGCCGGGTCGGCCCACCGGTGACCATCTTGACGCCCATGAAGCCGAGGTTGGCCCCGTATTTCTCCCGGATCTGCTCCTCGTCTTCGGCTGCGGCCACCAGAATGGTCTGGCAGACGTCGTCGCGGTTGACAAACAACTGGATCGAACGGAGGAATAAGGGCTGGCCGTCGACCTTGGCGAAGATCTTCTTCTCGTTACCGCCGAATCGCGTACCCTTTCCCGCCCCGACGATGATGACTGCGACCTTAGACATCGTAGAGCCTCCCAAGTTGCCGCGGGCCGCACGAGCGCTCGCTTCCACAAGATAGAATCTATAGATCGCCATCGATCTCGGCAAGCCGACGTGCGTCGTCGGCCGGCCTGGCGGTGTCGCCACTGCAGAGTCGTGGAGTCTCGTTCTGTTTTCGTCATTGCCCGGTGTCATCTCGTGGTCCGGCTGCTATGATCTTCCATTGCCGAATCTGATCCGTCGAGTGTCCGGAGGTTGGCGACCATGAGTCTGCTGAAGGCGGCAAGCTGGGTCTTTATTGTTGCCGGCGCGGTCTGCGCGAGAGCCGATACCCAGTGGTCGGAAGTCGCCCCGGGTATCAGTTACCGTGAGTACGCGCTCGACGGTCCTGTTCGGGTGTTCGTTGCCCGGGCCGACCGGTCGAAGAAGAACTGGACCATCGACTCGATGACCAGCCTTGGGACAGTCAAGGGTGGGCGCGAGACGGTACCCGATATGGCGGTGCGGTACGACGATACGGTCACCTTCGACGGTCGTCGCTACGACGTAAAAGTGGCCATCAACGGTGATTACTTTGACATGCGGACGGGCGTTGCGGCCGGCGGGCAGGTCATCTCCGGATGGTTCGTCAAACGTTTCGGCGAATACTCGGGCAACAGCGGATTTGTCTGGACGCTTGATGGCAAAGGCTTTCTCGGGGGCAACGTCCGCAACGATGCTTCGCTACAGCGGGTGGTCTTCGCCGACAGGTCCGATATGAGGATTGACAAGCTCAACGAACCCCGCGGCACCGACGAACTTGCTCTTTACACCCCGCATTACGCCGACAACACAGGCACCGGCGATGACGGCGTCGAGGTTCTCGTCCAGGTTTCGGCTCCCATCGCCATAATGCCTCCATCTCCGGGCATCAAGTGCCAAGTTGCCCAGGTCCGCGAGAACAGCGGTTCAACCCCGCTGCCGTTCGATCACGTGGTTCTCTCCGCCAACGGCCGGGCCGCCAGAGAGCTGCGGAAGCAGGCAAAGGCCGGCGACAGTCTCCATATCGATTTGCGGCTTCGAGAATTCGGTAACGAGGACATCGGCCTGGCACCGTGCAACTGGACCAATGCCTATGCGAGCGTCGGTGGCCCGAAGTGCGTGCTGGTCAACGGCAAAGTACCGCGTGATTGGGAGGCCAAGGCCGCCCGGTATGCGGCCGAGGGCAGAAAGCACGGCTCAGTCATCAAGGATCCGCGCACGGCCGTCGCCTTCGATGACAGATACGTCTACTTCCTCGTCGTCGACGGTCGTTCCCCGGAGAGCATCGGCATGACCTTCACCGAGGTGGGCATCTTCTGCAAGGACGAGCTCAAGGCGACGAATGCGATTCTCCAGGATGGGGGAGGGTCTTCCACGCTGTGGGTAGACGGCAAGGTGAAGAACAACCCGTCCGGCAAAGCGGGGACGGACGCGGCCGGCGTTCTGAGGCCCGTAGCCAACGGCTACTTTATGGCCCTTGTCCTGCGGCCCGAGTTATCGGAGAGTCTACGGGTTGGGGAACGAGCGGTGTTCAAGAACGCTGGGCTATTGCGTCTGGGCCCGGGGACAACCTACGGCCAAGCGGCCGCCGTTCGCGCGGGACAGGAAGTCAGGATTCTGCCTCACGCTCTGAATGGGATTCTCGCGAAGGGTAATCATTGGTGGTTCTGCGGTCTTGAGGGCGGCCGGGGCTGGGCATCTGAGGATCAACTGCGGGGTCGGTAGCCTTTGCGGTGGTGCTCGCGCCCATGAGAGGGGCGGCAGGCATCCGGACGGGGGCAGGATTACAGGCAAGGCGACCTGAAGAACAGTCATTCCGGCGGGAGCAGCGGCTTGCCCGCCCGGCATCTTCGGATTAAGGTGATGTGTCATGCCGGCCGCTCGGTTGAACTCCCGGCTTTTCGGCGGTGAGGGAGCGAGTGCCGGCCTTGGCCACACGCTTTGATCTTGAAAGGGAACGGTACTCGATGGCTCGTTGCAGTCTGACCGCCTGGACGCTCGATTCACGCGAGGAACCCGTCATTCGCGTCGGGATGGTGTTGCCTGAGGACGGCATGGACTCGATTCTGCTGAAGATTCCGAGTCGGGGCTATCTGGTCTCGGGCGGCGACGGCCCCGGGCAGATGTTCCGGTCGGTCATGGCCAAGGTCACGGTCGAAAACCGGCAGGTTTCGTTCCTGTCGGAGGGGGGCGTGGCGGGCCCGGCGGATGTCATCAAGGTGTCGCCCGAGGAGGCGGTACCGCAGACACGGGGCGCGGGCGTTCAGCTTCGCGGGGTGGTGGCGGGCAGAGGTTTTCACTGGGAAAAGAGGATTCACCCGACGGTCGGGGGAATGCTGGAGTTCAGGGCGATCCGCGGGCGTCTGCTGGTGGTCAACGAACTGCCGCTGGAGGAATACCTGCCGGGCGTGATTGCCGGCGAGATGAGCGGCGACTGCCCGATGGAGTTCCTGAAGAGTCAGACGGTCGTGGCCAGGGCCTGGGTTCTGGCTCATACCGAGAAGAAGCACACGGAGTATCCTGTTGATCGGTGTAATGATGACTGTTGCCAGCGTTATCACGGCACGACCGATCTGACCGAGCGCGCGGTTGAGGCCGTGCGGCAGACTCGCGGACAGGTGTTGGTCGACCGGAAGAGGACGCTGATCGACGCGAACTATTCCAAGAGCTGCGGAGGGATCATCGAATCGCCTCAGCACGTCTGGTTCGTGCAGAAGGCCGGACAGCGGGCCACGGTCGATGCCCCGAAGGACTCGGCGGCTCATCGGTTCTTTCCTCTCTCTGAAAAACTGTTGAAGGAATATTTGACTGGTGAATGGCTCAAGCAGACAGACGTATTCTGCAGTCCGAACGTCGTGCCCGAGAAGAGCCTGCCCTCTTACCTGAGCAAGATCGACGAGGGCGGCGGTCATTTCCGATGGCGGGTGGACTACGACCGGCACGAGCTGGAGAAGATCCTTCGGGAGAAGTTCTTCAGCAGGCAGGATCCGAGCAAGGTGGCGTTTCTGGATACTCTGCTGGGTCTGCGGGTGTGCCAGCGGGGCGACTCCGGCCGGGCAAAGGACCTGGAGATCGAGTATCTCGACCCGATGGGCGTGACGCATAAGGTCCATGTGATCAGCGAGTACAGCATCCGCGAGGTGCTGCACGAGAAATTCCTGTTCAGCAGCGCGTTTGTGATCGAGATACAACGGGATACGGACGGCATACCCCGAAAGATCTCACTGATTGGCGGCGGCTGGGGACATGGGGCCGGCATGTGCCAGATCGGCGCGCTGGGCATGGCTCTGCGAGGCTACAAGTACGAGGCCATCCTCAAGCATTATTTTGAGGACGTGCAACTCCACGACTGCTATTGACCCGGGCTTGATTCTCTTTAAGTCATTACCAGCAAAAGCTTTAGGGTGGCGGCAGGTCGGCGCCGTGCTTCGTCGGGGCGACTTGGCGGGGCTCTGACCTGCCCTACCTGCTTCGGGATTCATTTGGAGGCGCATGCCCACGCAAAGCCGTGGGCATGGCACCCGACGGACCTGCCCTACCTGCTCGGTGGAGGATTGGCATCGTCATGGGCGCTGAATGCGGAAAGGATTCCGCGGGGGATGCGGCCCGGAAAGGATTCCGGGCCCTGGAGTTTGGCATTTCGTCATTGTTTTACCCCCTGATTTGGTTTCATCGATGA
>DAOOIV010000076.1 GCA_035384605.1 Phycisphaerae bacterium | reverse complement strand
CCGCTTTGGCCTTTGCCTGCAGCCTTCTGGGACTCGAATGCAAGGTATACATGGTCAAGGTCAGCTTTGAGCAGAAACCGTTCCGCCGGCTGATGATGGAAACGTGGGGGGGCAAATGTGTGGCCAGCCCCAGCAACGAAACCAAGGCCGGGCGCGACATCCTCGCCCAAGACCCGAATTGCCCGGGCAGTCTGGGCATCGCCATCAGCGAAGCGATCGAAGCCGCGGTCACCGATCCCAGCGGGAAGACCCGCTACTCGCTGGGCAGCGTGCTCAACCACGTCATGCTGCATCAGACCATCATCGGTCTGGAGGCCAAGAAGCAGCTTGCCAAGATTGGAGAGAAGAAGGTCGATACCGTGATCGCCTGTGCCGGCGGTGGAAGCAATTTCGCGGGCATTGCGTTTCCATTCGTCTGCGACAAGATCGCCGGTGCGAACATCGAGGTCATCCCGGTCGAGCCGTCGAGTTGTCCGACGATGACGCGCGGACCGTACGCCTATGATCATGGCGACACGGCGCGCATGACCCCGTTGTTGCCCATGCACACGTTGGGGCACACTTTCGTTCCCCCCTCGATCCATGCCGGCGGACTGCGGTACCACGGTATCGCCCCGCTGGTCAGTCAGGCGATTATCGAAGGACTGATCACACCACGAGCCTACCATCAACTCGAGTGCTATGAAGCCGCCGTACTATGGGCTCGTACGGAAGGATTCATCTCAGCTCCTGAGACCAGCCATGCGATCGCCTGCGCGATCGACGAGGCCAGGAAGGCCAAGGAAGAGGGCAAGGAAAAGGTGATCCTCATGAACTGGAGCGGCCACGGGTTGATGGACCTGCTCGGCTACGACAAATACTTCCGTGGCCAGCTTGAGGACTTCCCGCTGCCCGAAGATGAAATGCAGAGGTCTCTGGCGGCCATCAAGGACCTTCCCAAGCCCAAGGTAATGAAGTCCGGGAAGTGGTAGGCAAGCGGGCCCGGCGGCCGTTGGAAATCAGGAACATGCGACCGGGGACCGAGGTAACGGGACCGGCACTGATCGGGCTGGTTGCGAGACCCCGGTCCCCTGCTTTGGGGGGAGTGGCCGGGACGGAGCGCCTTTTTGCCGGCCGCAACTGAAACGCGCTGTGCTCCGGAAACATGCGCGCATAATGCGCATCAGTTACGATGGAAGGGGCCGAAAAATGCCCGAGCCGAACGACCATTCGCCCGACCATCTGGAACGTCGTTGCCGCCTCCTGGGGCATGAGATCCGATTCGGCTACTGCCGGATGCTCCCGGAGGGCCGGCCCTGCCGCTTGATCGTTGATTGCTGGCGGGGGAGTTTCGACGTCATCTCGTACCTCAAGCAACACTACACGGACGAGCAAATCGAGGCGTTTCTGGCACCCCCTAAGCCCAAACTGACCTCCATCGTCGAGCTGATCGAGCGAGCCAGAAAGGCATCTGAGCCTGCCGAGGGCCGATAAGCATCCTTCACAGAGCCGCCCCCAGGAACCGCCCGCGCAAGGCTAGGGCTGACTTGTCATAACTCTTTGACGGTAAGACTCCTTCAGTCAATCCAGGCCAGAATCTCGATCGGCCGACCCCAACCCGCATACGCGCGGGCCAACCGAGGACCGAGATGGGAATCTCGGTCCAGCAGGCCCCCAACCCGCATACGCGCGGGCCAACCGCGCTTGACTCGGCAGGCCGATAGATCCCTTACGCACACGGACGGGTTTTTGTTGACCAAATAGCTGCATCACTGTAGACTAAAAGCCGATGGTTCCCACAAGTGGCAGTGGGTCGCCAGCGAATCCCGGATCCGAGTCTTGGAGTCGGTGATATGAAGCAGCATCTCTCCTACCCAACGGCCCTTTTCTGTTCTTGGTTCTTGGTGACGAGTGTCTTCGGGCAGTGGAGCTCCGTGGCTCCCGGTATCGACTATCGGGAGTACTCGATCACCATGTCCGACGGGAAACCGAACAAACTGTTTGTGGCCCGGATGGACCGGAGTAATCAAAGCTGCATCATTGACAGCACCATTGCGATGGGGCAACTGCGTACCGGCCGCGAAACCGTGCCGGGCATGGCGACCCGCTATGACGACACCATCAACTACTGGGGCGAATCGTGGGGGCAACGATCGGACGTGGTGGTGGCGATCAACGGAGATGGGTACACCTCCTCTCCAGGACCGACCAACGGTCAGATCATCTCGGGCTGGCAGGCCTGGAGGTGGCCTGAGTATTCCGGGGGCAGCGGCTTCTGCTACAAGCTGGATCGAACCTGCTTCCTCGGCGGGAACGTCCGAAACGGGAACGTCCCCGGCTTCTATTATCAGTTCATCTTCTTCGCCAACGGCGGCAATGCGGTTCCGACCAGCGTCAACAAGGTTCGGGCCGGTGACAACGAACTGATCGTCTATACCCCGCAGTTTGCCGAGCATACCTACACCGACAACTCCGGCACCGAAGTGCTGATCGAGATGACGCGGCCGCTCGTCTGCCTGCCCGTGGGCGGGCCGAACTACGTTTACGGGACGATCAAACAGATCCGCCCGAATGCCGGATCAACACCGATTCCCTTTGACCACATCGTGCTCTCCGGCACAGGATCCTATGCGACCGTTCTTCAGAGCAACTGCGTCGCAGGTGAACAGATCAGGTTCCAGTTTGAGATCCACGACTACGGCACAAGTGGGCAGGTGCCGACAGGCCCGTCTGATTGGACGAAGGCTTACGCCTCGGTCGGGTGCTTCGCGTATGTGGTGAAGAACGGCATCGTGCCCGTCGACGACTGGGCAAGCAACAGCGGCGCCTGGATCCGCAACCCTCGCACGTCTGTGGCATTTAATGATAACTACATCTACTTCGTCGTCTGCGACGGACGCTCCGCCCAGAGCGTGGGCATGACCTATCCGGAACTGGGCAACTGGCTGGTCAGCAATCTCGGCGCCCAGTGGGCCACCAACCAGGACGGCGGCGGCTCATCGACGATGTGGGTAAACGGACAGGTGAAGAATGTGCCTTCCGACGGTTCACCGCGAGCCGTCGCTAACGGCCTGACGATGGTCGTTGTGCAGCCTAAGGTCCAATCCACGACCTTCTCCGTCGCCCAACTGGTGACCACGAACACCAGCTCGAACGTTCGGCTCGGACCGGGCACCAACTACGGCATTCTGGCCACCGTGGCCGGAGGCACGCAGGGTCAGATCGCCCCGCACTCGCTGAACGGCGTGCAGGCCAAGGGCTACTACTGGTGGAAGGTGAATTTCGGCGGCAGCACCGTCGGCTGGGTCGCCGAGAACCTGCTCATCGGGGGAGGAATCGCCCCAACGATCACCGTTCAGCCAGTGCCGCAAACGGTTCCCGTCGGCGGAACGGCAGCGTTCACAGTGGTCGCCTCGGGCGACCAACCGCTTTCCTACCGGTGGCAGAAGAACGGCGTCAACCTATCCAACGGCGGGCACTACTCAGGCGTTACCACGACGACGCTGACCGTATCGAGCGCCGATATCAACGACGTGGCGAGCTACCGTTGCGTGGTGAGCAATTCTTACGGCACGGCGACGTCCGACGAAGCCTTACTGACCCTCACCGGCCAGCCGACAATCACGCAGCAGCCGATCCCCCAAAACGTCTGCACCGGTGGGACGGCCGTCTTTACCATCGAGGCATCCGGCCAGGGTACGCTGACTTACCGATGGCAGAAGAACGACGTCAACCTGTCCGACGGCGGTCATTACTCCGGCTCGACCACGCCGACGTTGACCATTTCGAACGCCGACAGCAGCGACGTCGGCAGCTATCGGTGCCTGGTGACCAACGCGGCCGGCACTACCAACTCCAATCAGGCGCCGCTGATGATCGATGCCATTGTCGCCCTTGTCGGCGTGGGCGGCACAGACAGTACCATTACCGGCGTCAGCGCCGATGGCACCGTCGTGGCAGGTAACAACTCAAACGGCGGGTTCATCTGGTCCGTCGCCCACGGTGTCGTGGGTCTTGGAACTGGAACATCGACGGCGGGCGTCGCCACCAAGAACGGCAACGTGGTCGTCGGCGGGCTCAACGCCGGTAATGCCTCGCGGTGGGACGGCAACACGGCCGGGAGCGGAGCCTGGACCGCGTTGCCGCTTGTGGGGGGCACAGCGGCTTGGACACCCCTGTGCACGTCGGCCCAGGACGGCTCGCCGGGCAACGTCTGGGTTGGGGGCAACTCCGGATCCACCACCGGCACCAGGCAGGCGGTCCGCTACAAGGAAAGCACCAACAGCACGACGGCGCTCGCCCTGCCGCCCAACGGTAACAAGGACGCCTACATCTACGGGATCTCGGATATCGGCAGTTATGCCGGTCGATACCAATTCGGCAACGTCTCGCCAAGCGGTTCGCGTCAGGCGATGGGCGGCGCGACGCTGACCGCTCTTTGGCCGCTCATCGGCTCGCCCAGCACGAGCAACGAGGGTGTCGCAAATACCATCTCGCGGGACGGCACCAAAGCCGGCGGCTGGAGCCAATCCGCCAGCTTTTCAAGACAGGGAACCATCTGGACGATCGCCAACCCCACCGTGCCGTTTGCGGTCCCGTTCATCGGAACAAATGATTACGGCGAGGTGCAGGCGCTCAACAGTGACGGATCGGTTGCTGCCGGATATGCCCAAACATTGGCCATTCCAGGGTCCAAACACGCCATCATCTGGGACGCGACCAACGGTACGCGAGATCTGGCGACCTGGTTGACTACGCGGTACGGTCTAGACCTGAACGGCTGGACGCTAACCGACGTCAAGGGCATCTCCGGCGACGGCAAGGTAATAGCGGGCAATGGAACGTATAACGGTCTCGTTCGGGCGTGGGTGGCGCTGCTCGGCGTGCCGGGCCAACCGCCGACCATCACCCAGCATCCAACGCCGCAGATTGTCTGTGCGGGTGCTGATGCGGCGTTCGCCGTTGCCGCCTCCGGCTTGGGCACGCTGAACTATCAGTGGCAAAAGAACGGGGCAGACCTGAGCGACGGCGGGCATTATTCCGGCGCAACAACTCCGACGCTGAGCATTTCCGGGGCGGACGCCGGTGACGCGGCCGGCTATCGCTGCGTGGTGTCGGCGGGTTGCGCCAGCGCGATCTCAAACGCCGCGGTCCTCACCGTCAGGCCGTCCACAACGATCACCCAGCAACCAACCGCCAGGAACACGTGCATGGGCCTCACCGTTGAATTCGCCGTTGCGGCAACCGGCGATGGTGCGATATCCTATCGATGGCAAAAGGATGGCGTCAACCTGAATGACGGTGGACATTACTCCGGCACGACGACGGCGACCCTGATAATCTCCGACGCGGACGCCGGTGACGAGGCCGGCTACCGGTGCGTGGTCACGGCCGGCTGCGGAACGGCGACCTCTGACGAGGCGGTCCTGACCCTGGTCGCCAAGGTCGCGCCCGACCTTGACCAAGACTGCGACGTGGACGCTGACGATTTCGACCTGTTTGCCACGTGCGCCTCCGGGCCGGGCATCATTCACAATGGCTTGCCGCTGTGCCAGATGGCCGACTTTGACGACGACAACGACGTCGATCAGCCGGACTTCGCCGTCTTTCAACGATGCCTCAGAGGCCCGGGCACCCCGGCCGATCCGAATTGCGCGAACTGAGAAGGCAGTAACCAGAGGCTGGCATGGTCGCTCGCAGAAAAAGTCGACGGCGGATGCTGCTGGTTGGAGGGGCTGTGCTGGCCTTGGCCTGCGTCGCGGTCGTCAGCGTTTTGATGCACCTCTCCTCCGGAACGCCGGGCGACCGGAAGCAATGCGCCGAGAACCTCCGGGCCATCGGCCAGGCTTGCATCAGCTATGCCAATGCGAACCAGGGCAACTTTCCCCGCTCGCTCAGGCAACTCCTTCGCGCCAACGGCGGCACGCTGCGGCCCGACCAGATCACCTGCCCCAACGCCGGGAAGAAACGCCGCGGAGGCGACTACGTGTACGTGCAAGGCTATCGCATCACGGATGATCCGAACGCCGTCCTGGTCTACGAGCCGCCGGACAACCACAAAAGAAAGCCCGGAGGGCACGTCCTTCTGCTGAGCGGCGTTGTGAACTGGCGGGACAAGGAGCAACTCGCCGAGGCGATCGCCCAGCTCAAAGCCCGCCAGGCGACGCCCATGACTGGCCGGTGACCGGGAACATCGAAGGTGGTCCCAAACCGGATCATGGGCGGGCTGCCGCATCCGGTGCGGCGGTCTGAATGCGCCGGCGATTCTCTTGGGTTTTCTCAACCCGGCCGTCACCGGCTCTCGCGACCTTCGATCGGTTGTTTCTGTGCCACCAGCCCGAGGTTCTGCATCACCGCACGCGTGGAGGCGGCACGATTGAGGGTGTAGAAGTGAATCCCCGGAACGCCGTGGCGGATCAATTCGTCGCACATCTGCGTGGCCAGATCGATTCCGTACCGGCGGCAAGCCTCATTATCGTCGGCCAATCTGTCGAGTTGAGCCGAAACCTGCGGCGGTAGCTTTGCCCCGCATAGCCCGCAGAACCGCCTGATCTGATTGGTGCTCAGGATCGGCAAGATGCCGGGCACAATCGGTACGGTGACGCCGAGCTTGTTTCTGAGATAATCGTCGAACTCAAAAAAGTCGTTGTTGTCGTAGAATAGCTGGGTAATGATCCCGTCGGCTCCGGCCTCGACCTTCTCGGCGCAGCGCCGCCAATCGAGGTATTTGTCCGGGCACTCGGGATGCCCCTCCGGATAGCCGGCCACGAAAATGTCGAACCCGCCAACGCCCTTGATGTAGCGAACCAGGTTGATGGCCAGCCGAAAACCCTCCCGGGCCGGGCGGTAATTGGGGTCATTCAACGGCGGGTCACCGCGAAGGGCCAACACGTTGTTGATGTCGTTCTCCCGCATCCTGGCGAGGTAAGCGGCGATGCTTTCACGCGAAGCCCCGATACAGGTAAGGTGGCTTGCAATCTCGATGCCGAATTGCTGGCGAATGCGGGTGACCATCCGCATGGTTTCTTCGCGAGTGCTCCCGCCGGCCCCGTAAGTGCAAGTCAGAAAGCCCGGTTCCAGTTCGAGCATCTCCGGTATCGTCTGCTCGAAAAGCCTGGCCTCGGCCTCGGCGGTTTTGGGCGGAAACAGCTCGAAAGAAATGACCAGGGGTTTTTGCTTGTGCAACTGCGTGAAAAGCACCGCAAATCTCCATCAGGAAGGTCCAGCGTCCGTGGCCGTCACGATTATATCGACCTGATTGCATCAGTCCTCGATAAAACCGACTGACGGATGGGCGTCCAGCCCTGGGTGCCTTGTGGCAAACGAAACACACAGCTCAGCCGCTGCGAATCATTGAATCTCGCTGCCATTATGCCAAGACATGGTTGCGGAACGCGCGCCGCGTCATGTACGGCCCCTGTGGCGACGCCGCGCAGGTGGCGCGTACGATCTGTACGCCCCCGACGCTCTTACGCGCCGAAGGCCTCTCGTGAGGCGGGGGTATTGAACGCAACACCGATTCTCGTGGTTCCGTTTTCCGGCTTTTCGCAGCGCGTGATCTCGGCCGGCAACCAGACGATATTGGGTGAGGTGCCGATGCCGACAATCACTGGTACCCCGGGAGCGATCCTGAAATGACCCGCCAATTCGCGCTCGATGTCGTCGGGCGTCAGATTGAAAGGAAGCAAAAGTCCCGCCCCGCCTTCGCTGATGTCGATGATCTGGGCCCGCAGCCACTTTCCGCCGTAGTAGGTGGGCACGACCAAGTGGACGTCGCCTTTCATTTGCAGGCGGCGGTGTTTGCGCTCGGTGTCCTTCGGACGATCCTCCTCGAGAGGCTCCAGGTTGGCGATAACCCGCATGATGTTCCTCTGGATCGGAGTCCCAAGCAGCCCCCAGGAGGCCCGGGCCTGCCGATATGCCCGCATCGCTTTGGGAATCTCTTCCTGAAGCTGTTTGAGAGTGGCTGCGTCGCTGGGCCGCCGGCCGACAAGCTGCCCCTGATGTTGAGCATCACCCACGTGGGCGGTGATTGTGGTCAACCCGACCTTATAGCCGCCGGCCGTCTCACTGCAATGCACGACCTTCATCAAGCCGGACCAGGTGATGTTGTTGATGCACAGCTCGATCATCATCACCTGACCAGGCTCGTAGCTGGCTTTGGAGACGATGCCCAGCCCGCTCGCTGAAATGTCGATCAACTGTCGGGCCTGTGCCGGACTGAGGTGGTTGCCGATCACCACGCGAACCCACACAGGAACGTGAAGCTTGCGCCGGGGAGCTCTCCGGCGCTCCTGCTTGGTCGCCGGCGGTTCCGATTGCGCGAGCGGTTCTATCTTCTCGAACACGAATTCCAGGGATCCGTGTTCCGGCTGGAGGTTCTTTACCGACATCACGTGCCCCCCTTTAACCCACACATCTGCACGAGAGTCAAGATACGATTCATTGGACAGGCAGGCAAACGGGGCAACTTGCGGACCGCGTCCGGTAAGTACCTTGCGACCCAATAACGTCCGGCAGCCGATAACAAGAACCCCACGACGTCACCTATTGGCTCATCTTCGAGCTGCGCCAGGGTTTGACCGAAAGGCCCGATTTTCCAACCTCGATCTCGATGGCTCCATCGATCTGGCAATCAAGATAGACACGATCGGCAAGCACATCCGCCAGGCGACTGGATACGTCGCTATTGCGCGGGCCGCCGCAACGAAGACAGTATCGGGGATTGACCGCCAGGATGAACGGGCGGGGATCACTCGTGGTGCTGCCGTGATGAGGAAGAACCAGCACATCGGCGGCCAGACCGCCCTGCCGGATCAGATGGCTTTGAGCCTGCTCCATGACGTCGCCGCATAGCAGAATCCGATAACCGGCGTAACCGATCCGCACAACGAGTGAGCTGTCATTGGCGTTTCTGATGGGCAGACCGCCGCCCAAAGGAGGCCACAGCACCTCCACGGTCACGTCGCCTGTATCAGGCAGGGTCGAACCGCGTCCGATCAAGGTCATAGGTATTCTTTGCCTGCGCAGATCGGCGAGCAAACGATCAGTCGCATCACCCGGAGTGCTGAAGTCGAAAAACAGAGGTGATACCAACAGCCTCCGGACGTTGTGATGGTCTATCAGATCCGGTACGCCGCTGAAATGGTCGAGATTGGCGTGACTCAGCATAAGCGCGTCGATCGAGAAAACCCGCTTGTCCGCCAGCAACGGCCCGACCACCCATCGCTGAATGTCATAGCCGGCCAGCGAGCCGACGTCGTACATCCACGTTTGGCCGTTCGGGAGCGCAATGAGGCAACAATTGCCGTTGGTGATGGAGGGAAAGGTCAGCGTGAGCGTGCCTTGCCGCGACTGAGGCAAGAGATGCCAGACCCAGGCGACCAGCACGGCCGTCGCCGATAGGATCAGCCACCGTCTCCGCAAGCGCAGCCAGGGCTGGACGGTCCACAGTCCGATCAGCCCCAGAGTCACCGCGGTCAACCAGAGAGGAATCGTGGGCATGATTGTGCCCGATCCAGGGAGTATCTGCAGTCGGTCAACCACATCGACCAGCCGGTCGCTGAGCCAGGCCAGCGGTCTACCGACCAGCCCCCCGTACGAAGGGACGATTGTCGACACCAGCGTTTTCAGCAGGCCCAGCACCAGCACCAGCCAAACCAGCGGAATGATCAGAATCGTGTTCAGCCAGCCCCACGCGGCGATCTGCCGGAAATGATAAACGCCCAGGACCGTGCCAACCGCCCACGCAGAAACGCTGATGGCCAACGACCACCCGAGAGCGGTCAGCAACCAGTCCAATATCATCTTCGGTGGCGACGGCGGGTTGAGCTTCTTCTGGATCGCCGGCGAAAGCAGAGGATCCTCGCGGCCGAGCATCCGTCGCACTGCGAGCGTTGAAACGCTATGCAGACGAGGCCCGACGAACATCAACGCCGGCACCGTCAGGTACGAAAGTTGAAAAGCCGGGTCGAACAACTGCAAGGGCGCAATGATGAGGAGGATGATCGCGGACAGGGCAAGCCAGTTGGCCGATCGAACCGGCCGGCGCATCAGGACCGAGATGCACAACAGGGTTCCCATCAGGGCCGATCGCACGACGGGCGGCTCGGGCTCGGTCAAGAGAGCATAGCCGATGATCAGCATCATGGCCCAGAGCGCACAGGACCTGCGTGACACCCCGGCCACCGTCCCGATCATCCACACGACCGACGCCAGCATGGCAACGTGTGCCCCGCTCACGCTGAGATAGTGGACCGTTCCGGTGTTGACAAAGGCCTGGTTGAGCCTGTCATCCACGGCGCTGCGCTGTCCAAGCACCAGGGCGGCCAGCATCTTGGCCCCCGGCATATCGCCGGGCATCGCCTGATCGATCATGGCGGCCTTCAGGCGACGCCTGAGACCTGCGATCCATCGACGGCCCGGATCTGAGACGCCCTTTACCACAAGGTCCGCGTCCCGCTCGCATGACATCTCCGCGAGGATGCCTTTGCGTCGCAATATCAATCGCCAGTCTTTTTCGCCCGGATTGTCGGGCGGCGGCGGTTGATAGAGAGTGCCGATGATCTCGACGCGATCTCCGGCCGTGATATGGAGAACAGGCTGGCGAACGTGAACGGCGATCATCCCACACACGGTCAGCGGCCCGGAGCGGCGCTCGAGATGTTCCGCTTCCACCAGCAGACACGTACGCGGCAGTTCCTTGAACCAGGTGATCCGACCGGTACCGGCCGAGCGAATCTGCGGCGGCGCCAACACGGTTCCGGTCATCCGAACCCGAAGTGACTCGCGCGCGCAGTAGTGAGCAACGTGATTCGTCGGCTGCCGCCGAAAATGAAGATCATGCACCGCTGCTCCGGTCGATAGCGCCGCCAGAGGCAGAACGGCGTATACGAACCACGGACGGCGGCGAGCTATCAAGAGCAAGCCACCTGCCGCCAGGAACAGTAACATCGACAACCAGCCTGGCACCGGCCAGACGGCATCAAGCCATATGCCGGCCGCCAATGCCGCCGCCGGCAGCACCAGCGGCTCGTCGTTGAGCCAGACCGCCAGTTCGGCACGACGAGAAACGGGCAAATGTGAAAGCCGTGAGGTCGGCAGCAGATCAGGCTGTTGGAGCAGCGAGGGCAACGACGCACCGGCCTTGCAGGAATACCAGCCATCGGCCAACTACTGGACGCTGGAAAATACCATGCAAGGCCTTTGCATAGTTGTCAAGCTGTTCCTGATAGAGTCTGGACCGCTCTGTGCATTCTTCATGTGGGATCGCATCGGTCTTGTAGTCCACGATTTCCAGGTGATCCTCGTGGCACAACAGCACGTCGACCGTACCCCTGACCAGAATCACGTCTCGGGAATCGCGAGCGGTAACCATGGGCTCGTAACGATCAGGTATGATCCGCGACACAAAGGCGATTTCCCGTCGCACCCTCCCAGCATGCTTGCGGATGTGATGACCAAGAGCCGTGGAGAAGAACCACGCGACGTCATCGAGCAACACCGCTGAGGCCTCGGCCTCACTGAGGCGTCCGGCCTCCCTCAAGAAGCGGTGCTGCGCAGCGAGATCGGCGGCATCACAGGGTCTGGCCAAGTCGATGAGTTGGCAGAAACGGTGAGTCGCCATTCCGCGATTGACGGCTTGGGCAACAGGCAACGGCTCGATGAAGACCGGGACGGCCGGTGCAGGTCCGGCTACCGGCGGCTTGCCTGGTCGCAGGTCGGGATCGCTCCAAGCGTCCCATCGGCGTTTCAGTTCAGTCACAGCAACCCTTGCTGGCAAGGTCGTGAGTTCGAGGGCTGGATACGGCGCATCCAGAGAGGCGATCAGTCGCGGGGCTTCATCAGATCCCTGGACAGGCTCATCGCCCGGCAAAGGACCAAGCCGGGCACAGTTGGCCAGAGCGTCGAGCCGCTCGGGCGCGACTGCGGGCGGCGTCCGCCAATGATCGGTCTCGGCCCTGGGATACTGATGGACCTCAATCAGGATGGAGCCGGATGCCCCGGCGTCCTCGGGCCATCGGACATTGTCGGCCGGTGCCGCCCCGATCGCCGCCAGCAACCAAGTGAGGGGTTGGTTCGCCACTTCGAGTTGCAGGCGAGGCAGCTTCTCTGCGGATGGTTCTCGCGGCATGCGGAACACGGCCAGCCGTTCCGGTTGAATGCGGCCGACCAGAACCAGATGCTCGCGGGCACGTGTGACGGCGACGTACAGGACACGAAGCTCCTCCGACAGGCTCTCTCTGCGGTCGTCTTCAACGGCCAACTGGTGAATCAACGTCGGGTAGTGGATCCGCCTCTCGGGGTCCGCGGCTCGAAGAGCGATTCCCAGATTGCGATGGACCAGAACGCTTTCCTTGACATCAGACAGGTTGAACGACTTGGACAGGTCCGCCACGATAACCACGGGGAACTCGAGCCCCTTGCTGGTGTGGACGGTCATGATTCGGACCGCATTATCATCTTCGCCGGAGCCCGCGGCTGGTTGCGGCGACCGATCGGCCGCGATCAGTTCATCCATGAATCGAAGAAATCGCCGAAGTCCCTGTCTGCGGAACTGACCGAAGTCTCGCGCCAGATTGTGAATCTGGATGAGCCGTTCGCGGCGCCGAGCACCGTCCGGAAGACCGGCAACAAACGCCGGATAGTGCGTCTCCTCAAGAATGTCCCACAGAACCTCCGCAACGGGCAGGCGGCGAATGCGCGTCCGCCAGCGATCGAGTGTCGCCAGGATCACGGAAAGCCGATATCGCAACTCCTCATCAGGCCCGTTCTCAGCATACCGCATGACCGCCCGGTGAAACGGAACCTCGCCGTCGTGCAGCCTGACGCGAAGCATCTGCGTCTCAGTCAACGGCCGGCCGACGAGCGGCGATCTCAGCACTGCCGCCAGCGGAATGTCCTGCTGCCTGTTATCGAGCACGCGCAGCAGACTGAGAACGTCACGGAACTCCGTCGAGTCGGCCGGGCTTTCCCCTCGCCCGATCAACACGGGAATCCCCATCCGGCGGAGGATGTTGGCGATCGGCTCAGCCTTGTGCGGCATCGAGCGAAGCAGAATGACGATGTCGCGATATTCGATGGGTCGCAGAACGGGCGGTCCTCCGGGCGTGGCGGGCCGGTCGGCAACGTTCATCCGTGCGCCGCTTGATCCCATCCAATCCCGGATTCGCCGGCCGATCAGGAAAGCCTCCCGTTCAATGCCGGCCAGTTCATCCTGCTGCGAATCACCTTGCGTCGCGCCGGGATCGCCGGTTCCTTCGTCGCCCGCATCGACTGCCTGAGCCATACCTCTGACCGGCTCGAGCAGATGCAGTTCGACGGCCGGCCCGTCGAACACCCGCAGCCCTTCGCTCGGCGGATAGCAGGCACCGGCACGCAGACGGGCGGTCTCGTCGTAGTCGCTTCCTCCGAACGAGCGGCTCATCAGCGGAGCAAACACAAGGTTGACCGCGTCAATGATGCCTTCGCGACTCCGGAAGTTGTCGCCCAGAGGAATCAGCCTGCCAATGGTTGACTCGGAGGAGAATGCATCCGCCCGGCGGGTGAACAACGCCGGCTCGGCCAATCGGAAGCGGTAGATGCTCTGCTTGACATCGCCCACCGCGAACAGGTTGCCCTCAGGCGGTTCGGCGGTTTCACGGCTGACCAGCCGCAGGATCGCCTCCTGCAGCGGATCGACGTCCTGAAACTCATCCACCAGGACATGCCGATACCGCTTCTGAAGTTGAAGAGCAACCTCCGAAGGCCTGTTGGGGTCGCCATCCCGGCTGAGCAGCCAATAGGCTTGACGTTGAAGGTCGTTGAAATCGACGGCGGCCTGGACGGCTTTGGCTTGTTGGTATCGGTCGCCGAAATCCTTGACCAGTCGCACGATGGTCCGCACGTACGGCAAAATCCGCTGCAAACCCTCGATGTATTCGTTCTTGGAAAACGAGCAGATGCCGTCTTGGAGGCGTTTCTCCAGCAGGTCCCTGTGCCATTCGACGATTTTCTTGGCCGCGTCGAACTGAGCGACCTGCGCTTCGGGGAGCCTGCTCGGACGTCTTTCGGTGGCGATCGTGTGTCCCGCAACTTCGCGGGCAATCTCCCCCCAGGCGTCCTGACTCCCGGCGTTCAGGCGGTCGAGCCACGCCTCACACTGCGAAACGTACTCACGCAGGGCGTCGGCGTGCATGGAAGCAACGGGGTACAGCGAGTCGATGACTCTCGCGCTCTCACGGGCTTGCCGGACGTGAAGCTCCAGTTCGCGGATCAGCCGCCGGTGCTGAATCTCATCGATCCGGTCTGCGAGGCTTTGCGGCGCGCCGGGTTCGAGAACCTGCACGGCGCGGTCGAGCCAGGCCTGTGGTTCGGGCAGACTGGCGATGAAAGCGTGGATTGCCAGTAGAGCCTCGGCGATTCTGGCGTCGTCGCCGGACCCATAGTCATCGACCAGCGACTGGAAATCTCGCCCATATTCGTCGTTGCGACCGTAAAGCTCGACGAATAAAGCATCGATTGTCTCATGTCGGAGTAAATCAGCCTCATCCTCGGCCAGGACCGCCGCTTGCGGATCGACGCCGGCCTGCGGGAACCACTGCTGAATTACCGTTTTGCAGAACGAGTGAATCGTCGAAATGCTCGCAGTCTCCAAAAGGTGAATCTGCTGGTCCAGCCAGGGGTCATGTGATGATTCCTGCCGGCGCTGGCGAATGGCCTTTCGGATGCGGGTACGCATCTCCCCCGCCGCTGCATCAGTAAACGTGACTACCAGCAACTCGTCAATGCCGCAACGGTCGGCTTTGGGCAAATCGCAAATCAGGTAAGCGCATCGCTCCGCCAGTACGGTGGTCTTGCCTGCTCCGGCCGCGGCCGAGACCAGCAAGCTCCGGCCAGTGGTCTGGATCGCCTCTCTTTGTCTTTCCGTGAGGTGGGCGTAGCGATCGCGGGGTGCTGCGTCAGGCATCGGGATGCTCCTCCGTCAATCGCTTGAGTATGTCTGCGCGCCTGCCCAGAGGGGCCAGGGTGTTGGGCGGTTGCCAGTCCGCTTCGTATCGACACACGGCCATGTAGGGGCACCATTTGCACGGCGAGGTTTTGTTGAGCCGATAGGGCTTCACCTCGACGTTGCCATCGAGCAACGAATCCGCCAGCTCTCCCATCTTGCGGCTGACGTGAGCCATGATTGCCTCGAACTCCTTCGGGCTTGCCAGATCGCTGTTCTGGTGTGGCTTGCCGTCCTTGGTGAGACCAGCGCTCATGTATCGTGACTTGCGATCGCTTGCGGCTGACGTGTCCAGCCCATCGAGTGCCGTCAGGTCGAGAATCCCGCGGAAACGGTAAGCCTCCGTCGGGGAAGTCGCCTTCGAAGGATGAGATACCGTCTCGAAGCCCTGCAACAGCGGCAAGTAGAACGCCGCCACCGGCCGGACTTTTCTACCGGTGAGCGACTCACCGGCCTGTTGCAGCGCCAGCAGGTATCCGACAAGCTGCAGGGTCAATCCATGATAGACCTCCGCCATCTTCAGCCTGCGCTCGCTGACGGTCTTGTAGTCGATGACCACCGCGCCATAACAGTCGGCCAGCTCGACGACGTCCACCCGGTCGATGATGCCGTGAAGCTCCACGCGCCGGCCTCGGGGCGTGGTGATAACCACTTTCTCGTTCTCCCGATAGCCGAATTCCCGCTCAGTACGGACGGGATAATAACGGCCGGACCTGGCTGCGTCGCGCTGCCACTGGGTCACGCGGTGCAGATGATTCCTGCTGCGATCGAAGAGATAGGCGTTGCGGGCCTCCGCCAGCATCATGTCGCCCCCCAACTTGGGTGCCAGTTCGGCCGCGGTACGATCGATGCGATCAATGACC
This sequence comes from Phycisphaerae bacterium, assembly GCA_035384605.1. Taxonomy (NCBI): domain Bacteria; kingdom Pseudomonadati; phylum Planctomycetota; class Phycisphaerae; species Phycisphaerae bacterium. The sequence continues at coordinate 10,969 of DAOOIV010000076.1, read as the reverse complement.
TCGTCATCATCAAGGTCACCAAGGCGACGGCCCTCCCTGGCCAGCTCCGCAATGAACATCTCCAGGACCGCGTGGGAAATATTGCCCAGATCGAGCGTGCCGAGGTCAGCCTCCATGCGCTGTTCGAGGGCCAGTGTGTGCTCGGCAAAGTGCGCGAAGGGGCATGCCGCAAATCTCTCCAGACGGCTGACGCTGGCGGCGAACGGCCAGGGCACCGCCTGCTCCATGAGGCCCGGTTCAAGCTTTGCCTGATTGCGATACGCCAGACCCGACAGGCACATTCTCAGCGTGTGCTGCCACGTAACGTGCTGTCTTGCGGCCTCGTAAATCGCGTTCCATCGTGCTCTGGCTGCGGGGTCAACCTCGTCTGGCGCCCTGGGACGCCAACGCAATTCCTGCGCCAGACGCTCCGCCAGCTCGGGCACTCGGCTGATGCCTGCGAGGGTGCGGGTCAATCGCGGGTCGTCGCATCGTTGAGGCCGCAATCCCGGCACTGCCGCGAGCAAGTCCGGAAGATACGCCGACGGCTCAACGGGTGTGCCATCGCCGGCGGCGCGCGGATAGCTGATCCAGAGTCGCTCGCCGGCGCGAGTCATGGCGATATAGGCGAGCATTCGCTCATCAAGCAACTGTCGCTGACGCGACGGGCCTATCTCCATGCCTGCCCGGTCGAGATCGTCGCGTTCGAGATCGCCCAGAAGCGGATCCTCGGTGCGCCGCATCGGGAAATGCTGCTCGTCGAAACCCAGCAGCAAGACCGCACGGACCGGCGGATGCCGGCTTCGTTCGATGGCTCCGACCAGCACCTGGTCGAGGGTGGGCGGGGCTAACCCCAGATCGAACTCGGCCAGGCCGGCCTCGACCGTCTCGCGGAATTCGTTGATACTCATCCTGTCGCCGCCCAGTGCCATTACAAACTCATCAAGGAACCGGACGAAATCCACCCAGACCTGACGGTGGTGGTCGGCTTCATCGCTGCGGCCATCCAATTCCGCGTCGCGTGCCCAACGTTCCAGGTGACCGCCCGCGCCGATTCGTTCCAGGCAGGCAAACAGCGACGACGCCCACGTGCGGCCCCGATGCCCTTCCGGGGCCGCGGCGGTTTCGAGCCAGGGACCAACTGCGTCGAGCCATGCCTGTCGAGTCTGGTTGACGCGATTCAGGATGCTCTTCTGCGCATCGCTGAGTCCTGCTTTCCGGCCGCGGCGCCTGAACATCCGGGTGAAGGTCCAGGGTTCCCGCCATGCGTCCCGGCCGGCAATCCCGTGAGCCAGCAAATAGTTCTCCAGCGTATCGGCATCGTCGTCGCCGATCGGCAACAGGCCGGTCTTGAGAGTCAACCTCACGGATTCGAGCCGGCAATCGTCCGACGCGACGGACAGCAGCCCGCGAACCAGCTCGATCAGCGGGTGGTTGGTCGTTGGTTGTCGCCGGTCGATGAAGAACGGAACGCCGGCCGCTCGAAGCGATGCCGAGAGAAGATCGTGGTACTCGGTCAAGTCGCGCACCACGACCGCGATGTCCCGGTATCGCAGCGGAGCATCGGGCAGTTGCGTGAGACGGCGGATCTCAGCAACTGCGGCATCGACCTCACAGCGGCGATCGGGAAACTCCAGCAGGCTGATGGCCGTCGGCGCTGCGCCGGTGTCCTCCGGAGAGCCGGTGCGGAAGAGATGCTTTTCGAGCGCAGCCAGTTCGGGGGCGACGAATCGCGGCGGTGGCCACGGGTCCAGTCGAACCGGTTCGGCGATGGGGACACCGGCGGTCGTCAGGTCCCTGCGCAGTCGAACCAGCGTTCGTTCGGTGCGGGCGAAAAGTGAGAACGTCGTCTTCGGCAGTTCGATCGCTTCAATGGCGGAAGCCCGCGGATCGACGAGCAAGGCGATCTCCATGAACGCGGCCCGCTGGGCCAGCTTGACCAGAAGGACGTACTCTTGCTGAGTGAACCCTGCGAAGCCGTCGACCCAGACCTCCGCACCGTTGAGCCACGTGCAGGCGTCGAGCCGTTCGGCAGCCAAGTGCAGGTACTGCGCCGGATCCAGCCGGCCATCCTCCAGGTAATCGAGATAGGCCCGGTAGAGGCGGGTCAGGTCGGCCAGCTTCGCGGCCGCCAACGGGTTGGCACCCTCGTATCGCTCAGCAAGCTCGGCCAGCGTCGCCGGCTCAAGATCGGCCCGCATCAGCTCATCAAGGGCGGATGACACCTGTCGAACCAGCCCGGGCTTGTCGGCCACCCGGCCGAGCAGCCTCAGGTTGTTCTTCTCGCGACGAATCAGCCGGCGAATGGCCATCATCCGGCCGAGCGGGCCGATGGTCTCGTCTGCCCGCCGCGGGTCGGCGCCTGTTTCGGCAAAGATGCGATAGGCCAGCCGCTGGAAACTCAGGACCTCGCAACGGATGAACCCGTGGATGTCCGGCGTCTCGATCAACGCCCGCTCCATCTGGAAGCTGGCCTGCTCGGGTACCAGCAGAAGCAGCTTGCTGCCGCCGACGGGGTCTTCGCGCAGCCGCGCCCGAACGGCCTCCAGGCACCGCCACGTCTTGCCGCTCCCCGATCGACCAACCACGAAACGAACCGGCATCGCCGCTCTCCGACGTTACGAGGGGCATGATACGGCCGCCCGGCAGCGTCGTCGAGGTTGTGACCGCTCGGCCCGGAATCCGTTCCGGGCCGTGTCTCTTCGCGGAATCTGTTCCGCATCCGGCGAGAATGAGGATGAGAATCCTCTCATAAGAGGCCCCAGATGGGAATCTGGGGCCAGCGGGCACGTTAAGGCTACGCGATAATGGCGTCGAGGCTGTGAACGTGTCTGGCCGTTGTCTGGGTGCATCCGTCAAACTGCGGCGGCCGATGGAGTGGGCAGACGCCGCTGTGTGTCACTGCTCTGTGAGCAGTGTCCGACGTCCTCTCAGCACTGCTCACAGAGCAGTGGCACAAAGATAAGGGCTGCCACCGAACACGAGACGCTCCGCGGCTATCTGGCGATCAACACGCATCGACCAGCAGCACTCAGCGTGTATCGTTCTTCACCCGCCGGCTCCACAGGCCCGGCAGATTCTGCGATCGCGATTCGCTTGCCCCGGCACTGCTTCGGCAGCACCAGATCGGCTTCCACGTCAGCCGGAATACTCACCTCCAGCCGCCACTGCTGGGGGTCCCAATAGACCCAGACGACGCCCTTGGGCGTGCAGGTATGGCCCGCGACAAAGGGCAATCCGCCGTCTTCGGGGGTGATGCGGATCTTGTTGCCGCCCGGTGAAACAATGCGGACGCCGAGCAACGACTCGTGCAACCACAGCAGCGGCAGCGCGCCCCAGCCGTGCGAGCCGGTCTCATCGTCGGGTTGCGTGGGGTTCTTCTCACCGTCCTTGAGACCGAGATCTTCCCGACTGATCCAATACTCGGGCAGCGGACCGCCGTAGGGACCTTGCAGGACCGGCGGCACTTGGTTTCGCGGATGACCGGGCAGGTAGGGCGCATAGCGTTCGATGACGTGGTTGACTGCTCGTTGCGTGAAGCCGGTGTCCGACAGCGCCCGCAGCGAACGGTAACCATAGGTGGGGTTATTCCACCTCTTCACCCCCGGGCCGGGCGAGCCATCGGGATCCTGAAAGGCATAGTTCAAGTCCGCGATGGCCTCCGAGTAATCGAGCAACCCGGCGATGATGGCGATCGTCTGTCCAGCCTGGCAGTAGCCTCGATCGAGATTCGGGTCGGCCGGGTCCACCCGGTCGCCGACGTGAGGAGGGACGTCGCCCTTGGGCGGTACGATGTGGTACTTCCCGAACGCGACGATCATTTTCTCTCGGGTTTCGCGCCACTTTGCGGCCTGCTCGGTCTTGCCGACGGCCTCGGCCATTTCGACCGACCATCCGAGTCGCTGGATGATCCACGGGGTGACAATACCGCTGGACTGCTTGTCATTGGCCGGACGCAAGCTGTTGCGAATATCGGCGAATATGTGTGGTGTGCGCCACAGGCCGTCATCACCGACGTGCGTGAGGCAATTGTCCCAGAACCGTCGGAGCGTGTCCCAGTATTCTCTGACCAGATCGGTCTGGCCGGTCCACATGTAGTCGTCATACAGAGCGGCGGTCCATTCAACGCCCCAGTCGTATGTCGCCGGATACGCAGGGTAGTTGCTCGGGGCGAAGGGGTGGAACTGGCCGTCCTTGCCCTGGCCTTGGGCAAAGGTGCGGATCATGAAACGCCTCAGTCGGTTGTCGCCGAACCAGCGGGCAGCGAGGATGGCCCGCGGGCGGTTGTCTTCGATCCACTGGCCGTCCTCACGGCCGGGTGTGTCCACGTAGGTGTCCGACATGGTCACCTCAGCGTGGATGAGACACAGCTTGACGATCTGGTGCATCAGCTCGTTGCCGCACTGGAAGCTGCCCACAGGAGTGATCGGATACTGCGACTTGGTGATGCCGACATCGCTGAGGATCACTTGGCCGTCGGCTGCGAAGTGTATGTGCAGCGAGAGCCAGCGGGCGGTCCGCTCATCGGGGAACTCGAACGACTGCGTACCAGCCCGGGTGATATAGCGGTCCGCGTATCCCGGTCCGACGACGCCTTCCGGGTTGATCCAGCCGGTCTCGTCGACGTGCAGCTTACCGGTGCACAGCGAGCGAGACAGTTCGCAGTAGCCCAGATCGATCTTCACACCGGCCGGAGCGTCTTTCAGACCGATGAACGGGTAACCGTGTATCGGCTGATGGAAATCGAACGTGATGTACTTTGTTTCGCCCGCTTGGCCGCTAATGGTTATCGGCTTTCCGCTGATCAGGTCGCCCGCAATGCCCGTCAACTCTGTCTCGGGGCGGCATTTCGAGGTGCGAATCCCTGCGGCCATGGAAGCCGGATCATCCGAGATCAGCATCGTCCGCTCAGCCGTGCCCGCGGCCAGGATTTTGGCAGGCCGTACCGGATACTCTCGCTGGCCGGGTGTTTCGACGTTGCTCGGCCTGGCCGGCCAGGGACCGTTCTCAATGACCACCGCCGGTTTCCATGTGCCGTCGTCAAACATCGGGTCGTGCAGGTTGCCGGCGATCACCTTGCTGCCGTCGGCGATCACCGGATAACGGATTCGCTTGTCGCCAATCACGCCGGGGATCTGTTTCTCATGTTCCATGTACTCCGCGGCCTTGAGACATTTCCACGAAGCGTCGCTGTTGACCCATGTACTGGAGACATACAGACCCGCGTGCTTGTTGCCGGTCCGCTGGAAGGTGATGATGTCGCCCCAGTTGTGATGCAGGACGAGAATGACATTCGGCCCCGGCCGCAGATACGGCCCGGCGTTGATCCGCTCGGTGGTGATGCGGTCCTCATGGTAGCGGGCCACCTTGCGGCGGACGATCTGCCCGTTGATCCACACCCGCGCATTGCTGTCGGCCGCCAGGTGGAGTGTCGCATCGGCGGGCATGTCGTTCAGTTCAACGACCTTGCGAAACCAGGTGAACCGGTTCTTCGGTGCCGGATCGGCCGGGTCGGACCAGATCCAGCGGGCGGTGTTCGCTGCGGCGGCCGGCTCGGGTGACGCGGCTCCGCTCGTGCCGGTTGTCGCCAAGAAGGCAGACGCTGTAGCTGACAGAAGTGCAGGGGTGATTCGCACACATCGTTGAATCATCAGACAGAATGCCTCCTCGTCACGCCTGGGATCCGCAGTGTCTTCTTGTTCTCAGACGCCGACTGCGGAACCGCAGATGGGCTCACCGGATCGCAGATTATGGACTCGATCGTGTCTGGCGGGAAGAGGCATCGAACTGCTGCCTGGATCGTCAGGGTGCCTGCCGGCCGACGCTCGTGCGCCTCCGTGCGGCAAGGTCACCTGAGCAAGGCCACAAAACCCGCCTGCTCGAAGTGGTGATCGCCCGTCAGTGCGTCGGTAATCCCCTGTTCGCTCATCACCACGAATGAAGTGCAGTCGGTGAGAGACCGTTCCTTGTCCAGTCGATCCGCGAACAAGTCCAGACCTCTCCGGAACAGCGATGGGTCTCCGGGGACGACGATCGTGCGAGCATCCGCTTGCAGTTGCCCGACAAGTTCGATGAAGACTTCTTTGTCCCCCGACCTCGCAAGCCGATTGCCAAGCTCCACGAGCACATACTCGGTTGTGGTAATGGTTCCGCGAAAGTCGCGGGCCAATTCTATCGCGGCGACGTGCAACTCGTCATGCGGGTTGACCAGAGCGACATAGAATGCCGTGTCGGCAAACCGTGGATTCATCGCTTACCCTGCCCGTACAGGTCGCGATCGATGTTCTGTGACGCGTCGGGCGGCAGCCCTTTGGCTTTCCCGATCACCGGCCCGAGCCGCTCAAGCAGGGTGGGAGCCTCCTCATTGGCGGACCGCTCCGGCAGACTGACTTCCACGGTGGCACCATCGGGCAGCTTCACATCTCCATCCAGGACCACCACGCCGTCCTTCACCTTGCCTCGGTAGGTCATGACTCACCTCGCAGGCAATTAAATCATAAGGCCCTGCTGACGTGAAAGACATCTGCCGAGAATTGGCCGGTTTGGTGTCTTGCGGTCAATCGACTACTCATTTCGCGCCGAGTTCGGTACGCTGTACAGATCCATAGCGGAGCCGATGCTCATCGGTGGGAACGTTTCAGGGGGCGTTATGTCCGAACCGTGGCTGGAAGGTCTGAACGAGCAGCAGCGAGAAGCCGTCAAGCATGGCGACGGCCCGCTGCTGATCATCGCCGGCGCGGGTACGGGCAAGACGCGAACGCTGGCCAGCCGCGTGGCCGAGCTTTTGCATCGCGGCGTTTCGCCGGAGCGGATCTTGCTGCTGACGTTCACCCGCCGAGCGGCCTTGGAGATGATCTCCCGGGCCGACCAACAGACGGGCCTGAAGGTCTCGAGCCGCGTGTGGGGCGGGACTTTCCACGCCGTGTCCAACCGCCTGCTGCGAATCTACGGCCGCGCTCTCGGCCTGCCTGACGGTTTTACCGTCATGGACCAGGGCGACGCCGCCGACATGATGAGCCTCATCCGCAACGAACTCGGCGCCGCCAAGGAGAAAAAGCGGTTTCCCAACAAGAACACGATCGTCGCCATCTACTCGCGGACGGTCAACTCTCAGGACAAACTGGTCGACGTCCTGGATCTGCATTTCCCCTGGTGCCGCGAGTTCGAGAAAGAGCTGATCGCGATCTTCGATCTCTACGTCGACCGCAAGCGAGCCAACAACCTGATGGACTACGACGACCTGCTCCTGCACTGGAAACTGATGTGTGACGTGCCGGGCGTCGGCGAAAGGGTCGCCGGACGATTCGACCACATCCTCGTCGACGAGTACCAGGACACCAATGTCGTGCAGGCCGACATCCTGGTCGGCATGCGGCGGCGGAACAACAATATTTGCGTGGTCGGCGATGATGCCCAGTCGATCTATTCTTTTCGGGCGGCCACGATCCGCAACATCCTCGATTTCCCGCAGCGATTCCCCGGGACGCGGATCATCGCACTGGAGCAGAACTACCGCAGCATCCAACCCATCCTCGATCTGTCCAACGCGGTGATGGAACCGGCCAGGGAGCGCTACACCAAGAACTTATGGTCAACCCGAACGGCCGAGCGACGGCCGGTGCTGTATTACTGCATGGATGAAGACGAGCAGTCCCGGTTGGTCTGCGAGCGGATCCTCGAACACCTCGAACAGGGCGTTCCGCTGCGGCAGCAGGCCGTCCTGTTTCGCGCGGGCCACCACAGCGACGCCCTGGAAGTCGAATTGATGCAGCGGCGGATCCCGTTCCGCAAGTTCGGCGGCCTGAAATTCATCGAGTCGGCCCACATCAAGGACATGCTGGCTTTCCTTCGGGTGCTGGAGAACCCTCACGACGAAATAAGTTGGTTCCGCATTCTGTGCATGATGCGAGGCATGGGGCCGCAGTCGGCGCGGCGGGTGATGCAGCAGTTGGGTGTCCGGCGACAGTCGCCCGCCCAGGGAGATGAGCAGGAAGCGTCCGGCGAAATGGGCTCGCCATTAAGCCGTTTCTGGTCATACAATCTCAAGGTGCCGCCGGACTCGAAAAAGTCGATCGCCGACCTGCGCGAGGCATTAAAGGCCTGCTATGGCGTCGTGAATGTCGACGAAGAATCCGACGAGGCCCAGAGCATCGTCGCCACCGGCAGCGCCCCGACACTGGCGGTCCAGATCCAGCGGCTCAGAGAGTACTATGAGCCGATCTTCAAAACCATCTACGACAACTGGCAGATCCGGATCCGGGACATCGAACAGCTCGAACAAATCGCCGGGCGCTTCCGCTCGCGACGGCGGTTCGTAGCCGACCTGACGCTCGACCCGCCGAACTCGACGGCCGATCTGGCCGGGCCACCGTGCCTGGATGACGACTACTTGATCCTCAGCACGATGCACTCGGCCAAGGGATGCGAGTGGACGTCGGTCCATATCATCCACGCCGCCGACGGAATGATCCCGTCGGACATGGCCACAAGAGACGAATCGCAGATCGACGAGGAACGACGCCTGTTTTACGTTGCCCTTACCCGCGCCAAGGACTGGCTCTACATCTACTTCCCGCTCCGCTATTACCGCACGAGGTACCCCGCCGGCGATGCCCACAGCATCGCTCAGCTCACGCGGTTCCTCCCCAAGAAAGCCCTGGCGCTGCTCGAGAAACGCTCAGACAGCCCACCGGGATTCGTCGACGACGAGCTCCCGCCTGGCGGCCGCAGTCACATCGATGCCCAGCTCAAGAAGCGATGGCGAAGTTGAGGAAAAACAAAGATGAAGGCGAAGCGACGAGCCGATGAGGGAGTACAACTCGCTGTCGCGACAGTCCCTTTTCACAATGCCCCATTGGCGAATTCGTTTTCACGCGCTCTCCCTTCGGCACCAGCGTGATGACGTACTTCTCACTGAACGGGGGCGGCATTTTTCGACTTCGGCCCATTTCCCGCTCGCAGCCCGGATTCCAACGCGATCAACAGCCCATCCCACAGCATGCGACGTGTAGAAGGATTGGGGGCAAACGGAATCGGACAAAAACGAGCACGTCCGGCCGGACATGTCGGATGTGGTCGCGAGTTGCGGACGCCTGCGCAGCCGCAGGAGGCCGCAGGCAAAGATGGCGGCGACTCATCTGCGCCCGTCCTTCGGCAGGCAAGCTTCGCGGACCCGCTCGTCGGCGGCCGGCGGAACGTTCGCCTCCGTCAAGGCTGCTGCGGACAGGTCGCTCGTATGCATGGGCACGCTCCTTGGGGAAACGCCCGCCTTCGCCCAAGGAGCTGCGGCGGGCAAGCCCGCAACAACCTTCGCTTGGCGACCGGCTCGCTGTCCGGCGGGACTGGTGCTCTTCGTCCTTCTCTCACTTTCCCCGCGCGAGTTCGAATCGGCGGTGGGGTCCGGGACGGACGGGCTGTTGACTGGGCGACCGCTGTTTACGAGACAGCCAGAGAGTTCGGGCCGTTGCTCGCGGCAGGCGGACGAGAACGTGCAGGTTGATTATTCGACCGGTTGAAAGAAGCTGCTGTTTTCAGGGCTTCTGAAAGAGGTACATAGCCCAGCCCAGGCAGTTCCGGCCCCAGCGGAGATAGGCGTCGCGACTCCTGCGGGTGCTGCGGAGCAGAGCCTCCACGTCGGGATCCTCTGGATGGTCGACCGCATATCGCTCCGCAGCCCGCCATTGGAGCCCCTCGTAGCGGTCCCAATCGTCCGGGTTGGCTACCAGAGTATAGAGCAGAGCAAGGCCCACATCCTCACCAATGGCCGCGTTCCCGGCATGGGAACCCCACAGGTTGGGATCAACGCCCGTGAGCTTCAGGTATTCCGGGTCGGGATCGGTCATCCAGAACGGCTCGCCCACGAGCACCAGGCCGCCGGACCGAGTCATCTTCGTCAGGGCCTGCAACGTGCCCCTGTGATTCTCGTACACCCAGGAGGCACCGATGCAGGAAGCCAGGTCCAGACTCTCTGGCGCATTCGGCTCATAATTGCCGCCGTCCGTGTGGAGCAACTCGATGCGGTCGGCCAGGCCCCGCGTTTCCACATTTTTGCGGGCCGCCTTGATGGTGTAGGGGGAAAGCTCGATGCCCGTAGCCTTCACCTCGTACGCCTCGGCGACGAGGCAGAGAAACTCTGCTTTGCCGCAGGCCACGTCCAAGATGTGCCCGCCGTTCGGCAGCCGCAAGAGACCCACGAGCTCCCGGGTCTTTTCCAGGCTCAAGGGGTTCATGACCGTGTGGTCAGTGTGAGTGATGCCGTAGTACTTCCACATGTCCATGCCCAGGTCCATGGTCGGGCCCTTTCTATTCCGATTGGTATACCGTCGGTCCTTCCTCTATCCCCTGTGGGCGGCTTGCTTCCAGCCGACGCCCATACTAACCAACGCTTCCAGCCAGGCCAAGCAACACGATGCCCGACGTGCGCTCTCGGTTCCACCCGGTCGTGCAGCTTGTGGCGCATTGCGGGCTCCGCGGATGTGCCCACCTTCGCTACAAATGCTTCGGAGTGACAACCCCACATCGACCTTCGCTTGGAGACCAGCGCGCTATCCGGCGGGACTTCAGGCTTCAGGCTGGAGACTTCAGTTTCTATCGTCGCGACTGGTGCGCATTTTGCGCGCATGTTTTTGCAGAAGCCTGACCGCTTACCCGTATCCTCTGCCGCCTGCCATGCCCACGGCCATGCGTAGGCTGCGGGGGGTAGGGCCGACGCCCCCGTCGGCCCATCCTTGCCCCCAGGCAAGCAGGTAGGGCAGGTCAGAGCCCCGCCAAGTCGCATCGACAAAGCAGGGCGCCGACCTGCCGCACCACGGTAGGGCGTGTTCTGCGCGCCGTTTTGACTCATGTCCGACCACACCTCCAAACCGCTCGACCCCAAATCCTTTCCGCCGGGTGCCATGCCCACGGCTTTGCGTGGGCATGCGCCTCCAAATGAATCCGCTCGGCCCGGAATCCTTTCCGGGCCAAACTCTTTGCGGAATCCCTTCCGCAT
>DAOOIV010000075.1 GCA_035384605.1 Phycisphaerae bacterium | reverse complement strand
CAGGGCGCCGACCTGCCGCCACCCTGACCGCTCCCCCGCGCCACACAAACCCAACGTCAAGCGCAACCGCGATTCGCCGCCGCTCCGCTCCACCCGCCCGTTGCGGAGCACCCCCCGTGTTCTGTCCCTTGTCTGGCTGACGACTGAGAGCTGATTGCTGAAAGCTCCCTTGCCCGCTCTTTGAAATCTGAAGACCAACCCCCTCCGGCCCAAACCCAGGAGCCAACACCTCAAGAACTCTCTCCGACCAAACAAACCCAACCCGCTCGGCCCGGAATCCTTTCCGGGCCGCATCCCCCGCGGAATCCTTTCCGCATTCACGTATGAATGACGATCGGAATCGTCGGCAGAAGGGTCCCAGATGGGAATCTGGGACCAGCGGGTCACAGCCCCGCCAAGTCGCCCCGACGGAGTAGGGCGCCGACCTGCCGCAGGCCTGACCCTGTCATTCATGCCGGCCGACTTCACTCGTCGAGCAATATGGGTACCAGCTTCTTCATCTCGCGCTGAGCGTTGACGCTTCGAACGATGCCTTTCCTGTCGATCAGGAACATCGCAGGGATTACGTCGATACCGTGCTGCCGGGCAAGTTCGTGCCAACCCGGTTTCGCCGTGTCGAAGAGCTGAGGCCAGTTCACATCCGGGTTCTGAGCAAGGAACTTCCGCAAGGCCGGAACTTCCCTGTCGCAACAGACCCCGACAACCATGAGGCCCTTTTTCCCGTACATGTTTCGGACCTCTTTCACCTGCGGCAGTGACTCGCGACAGGCGGGACACCAGCTCGCCCAGAAGTGCACCAGAATCACCTTGCCCTTGAGCGAATCCGTGGAGAACGGCTTGCCGGTCAGCAGTTTACCCTCCAGCACCAGCGGCTTGCCCCTCAACGCCGCACGTCGCTCGGCCGGGGTCATCGTTGCCAGATCCAGGGCGTTCTTCAGAGTCTTGTCAGGAAGCTTCTCGACCACGTCGGAGATCTGCTTGATTTCCTCCTTGGAAAGGGCTCCCGCGTACACCACCGCCTGAAGAGCCGTCGCCGCCCCGGGTGGAGCAGCGCCCTCGGCGCCCAGCAGGGCGGCGAATTCGTTCATCGCGGTTTTCCGTTGTGAGGTGTCGGCGGCCACAATAACCCTCGAAGCGGCCAATTGGATCTTGGCCCCGCGGTCGCCGCTCTCCGCGGCTGTCGTCAGGTTGGTCTTGATCGAATCGTTGCCCAGGGCCAAGGCGATGACTCGGTACCACGCCGAGTCGCCGGCCAATGATTTGTCAAACCTGGCCCGTCGTTCGAGGCATTCAATCGTCTTCTGAAGAATGGGCATCGCGGCGGGGGCGACCTTGGCCCGGACGGCCGGATCGCGCAGCGTCTTGGGATCCTCCGGCATGGCCTTCTTGAGGCTCTCATGCAATGCCTCGAATTCTTGTTCGAGCTGGGTCCGTATGTCGGGCTTCTTCTCGGTTCGCGCCGCCGCCAGTGTATCCGCCGCCGCGAACGTCGCCGCTCCGCAACCCAACAAACACATTGCCAGAAAACGTTGCATCGCTATCCTCCATTCCTTGCCATTGCGGTATGCAAGCCGGCGGTTCAGCGCGCCTCGTCTCAACCTGCCAATCCGTCACGTCGCCCCTGCTGCTGTCCCGGCATGAGTCTCAGGACCGGCTTCCCAGACAATGAACGTCAACATCATGAAATTGATGATTCGCCGTGTCACCCGCTGCTTCCCGCACGGCCGAGCCTTGCTCTTGACCACGTAGAACCCGCTCAGCTTGTCGTGCCATGCCTGTTTGTGCTCGTCAAACAGAATCCACAGATGATCGAGTGCGAAGAACAGCAGAAGAACCACCGCCACGAACGATCGGAACAGAAGGACCAAAGCCGTTGGTTTGCCGTCCAGCATATAGGCATAGCGGATTCTGAAGAGTCGATAGCCCGGTGTGCCCTTCAGTGACAGGCGGAAGCCGAGCATGTACAACACGAAAGCTATCGTGAACACGAAGGCGAGAACCGCATCCTCCTGCTCCTCAGTCCATGGACTCGATGAGATGGAAATGCAGATTCCGCCTATTAAGATGGACGCCAGGATCACCAGAATGATGTCGAAAAGCAGCGCTGCCGTCCGGCGGATGAAACCGGCGTAGTCCTCGTGTTTGTAAGCCGGCCCTGTCACTTGTGACATGCCGTCAATCTCCTGGGCGACTGATGCACCGAGGTCCGTGCCTCTTCTCAGGCTACCCAAAAAGCCGGATCGTCCTGCGAGCGATGCGCTCCCTCCGCGACGGTCAGCCTGGTTATGATGATAACACTTGTAACAACGGCACAAACAGATCAATCTGGTGTCAACAACCGGCAGAGCCCGCCCTGCCCGACGGGTCCGTGACAGCCCGGCCGGGGGGCCTCTTTCAGAACCGCGACCGCAAGGGAGCGGCGCTTCCTGTGATGTTGCAGATTTGCGGTTTGGCCCCTCGCCTTATGAAACCGCCCCCAGCATCGCCGTTGTCTGCATGTCCTGCGACGAGGCCGCATGTCGGCAAGAGGCGATCCACGCCCGCATGGCGCTGAGCGTTTGTGGCCATTTGCTCGACAACCGGCGTTTCAGAAAGGCGGCGTAGAGCCCGTCGCCGGCGTCGATCAGATCGCGCAGTCTGCTCATACGATCCTCGAAGACCGCCCTGACGCTGTTGGCATCCTCAGGTGCCGGCAACTGCACGCCGCTGAAGGCCATCGCATCGCCCCGGAGGGCAAAACTGAAGATGCTGCCCTGGGCTTCGATCTGCATAGCCGCCCGCACTGGCTGCTTGCCGCCTGATAAAGCGACCAGGGCTTCGGGCAGACGCGTCGGGCTGTCTGAGCTGACCGCCACCGACCCGCTCATCCTGAACGCGCACTGCATCTGCATTGACTTCTCGAACAGCACGGTCACCGCTCCCGACTTGGCGGTCGTTATGGTGGAAGACTCAACTTGCGTCGCATACCACAGCCAGGTCAGCCACTCGGTGCCGAGGAAATCGTTTGTTCGGCCTTCATCTGAATGCGCGTCCGGAGTCTCGCCTGCCCCTTCGGGCGGAGTCACAAAATGAGCCGGCCGGCAATCCTCGAACAGCCGGTTTTCGCCGCTTGCCGCCGCCCATCGCGCCGCGATCTCGCCCGCCGAGGCCGCCACGACGCCGCGGTCGAAGGTCTCGCGGAACAGCAGCATCAGCGATTCGGCCGCCGAGTTGCTGGTCGAGCCGAAGTAGAGTTCATTGCGCGTCAGATCCCAGAACACCGGGATTTGCTTCATCCGCCTGAACGCGCCGCTCTTGGCCTCGGAGTCCAAGCGCGCCAGAGCCTGCTCCCTGGCCTCGCGGCGCTGGGCCTTGCTGAGGAACTCGCGGCCGGTGGCTCGCAGCATCGCCTGCTCGTTGATCTTCTGGTAGCTGCGAACCAGTTCGGTCGGTGGCTTGTTGGTGTCGATCCGCAGAGCGAAGTACAAGCCGTCGGCCACTGCGTTCTTGGCGAAGTCGAACTCGGTGTCGAGAATGTGTTCACCGGTGCTCCACCCGATTTCGCTGTGGTCGGCCGTCTGAATGCTGTCGGCACCGATGGCCTTGGCCGCCAATTGTCCGAGCAGCGCCTCATCCACACGCTGGGGGCTCCGCCCCGAAACGAAAAACCGCTTGAAACTGAACGATCCCCTGTCAAACGCCATGACCAAAGCTCCCCGTAAACAAACGCCGCGAGGCGAACGTCAACCCATTCGAGCGTTCATCCGTTGGTGCGGGGTGCCATGGTAGGCAGGTCGGCCATACGGTCAAACCTCCCGAAGCCTTCGCGAGTGGTTGGGGTGTGAGTAATGGGGTCAGGCGCCTGTGAGTTTCCCAGATGTCTTGTGAGTGCTCAGCGATCGTCTCTTTGTGGTCCGGCGATCGGCGGCAGCGGACCATAAAGAAAAAACGCCGTCGCCAGCAGTCCGGCGGCCATGATCGCCAGCAGCTCGCGGTTGGGAGATTCGACGAAAAGCTTGTGCCACGGCCAGGCCGGAAGCCATTGCCTGAGTCTCAGCACCCACGCCGGATAGGGGTTGATCGGCGGAAGGGGTTCCTGTGCACCTTCCAGCATCGATAGATCCAGCCTTGTGCTGGCCAACTCCGCTGCCGGCCACTGGATGATCTGTTCCCCTTCAAACCGGTAGTTCAGTTCGCGGCGGATGATCCGCTGGTTGACCTGCGGATCCGCCTTGATGGCCTTGATCCGCTCTTCATTTCGATTTGCCTGATCCTTCAGGTCCGCCACCAGCCGTTCCAGCTTCTGTTCCGTCTCCATGATCTGTTCGGTTTCAGCATAAATGGGAGCCAGCACGCAGGGGGCGAAAACGGCCATGGCCAGCACCGTCAGCGCCCAGAACATGATGCAATGCTGGGCGACAACGCCCCCGGGGCTGTCCGCCCGACCGCCGCCTTGGGCGCCCTGTTCGGGGTGGATAGCGGTCTGGTTGTCCTGCTCGGTTGGGCAAGTGTCGGCGTCCATGCCCGAACCTCTGTCCGGCCGTTACTTGTTCCAGAACGTGCCTCCGAAGACGGCCTCGTCTCCGAGGTGTTCCTCGATACGGAGCAACTGGTTGTACTTTGCGACCCGATCGCTCCGTCTGACGCCGCCGGCCTTGATCTGACCGGCATTCGTCGCTACTGCAATATCGGCAATTGTGGTGTCTTCAGTTTCGCCGCTTCCGTGACTGACCACCGTCGTATAGCCGTTTCGCATGGCCAGATTGATGGTGTTGAGCGTTTCGGTCAGGCACCCGATCTGGTCGGTTTTGACCAGGATGCTGTTGGCGATCCCTTCCCGAAACCCTCGCCCAAGGCGATTCATGAGGGTCGAACACAGGTCATCCGCGACAAGCTGGATCTTCCCACCCAGGCTGGCGGTCAGTTTCTTCCAACCGTCCCTGTCGTCCTCGGCCAGCCCGTCTTCAAGGCTGCGAAGAGGCCATTTCCTGCATAGAGCCAGCCAGCAGTCGATCACCTCGTCGCTGCCGAGGATCCGGTCCGGATCGCTCTTGAAGAGGCAATACCCTACCTTGCCCTTGGCCTTGGCCTCACCGAATAGCTCACTCATGGCCGGATCCAGGGCAAAAAAGATCTGCTCGCCCAGCTTGTAGCCGGCTTTCTCCACGGCCATGGCCATCAGCTCGAAAGCCTCATCATTGTTCTTGAGCTTCGGGGCAAAACCACCTTCATCACCGACGGAAACGCTGTAACCCCTTTCGCTCAGAATACTTGCGAGGGTTTGCTGGATCTCGGCACTCCACCGCAAGGCTTCGCGGAAGGTCGGGGCACCCCACGGTTGAATCAGGAATTCCTGGAAATCCACGTTGTTGTCGGCGCGCCGGCCCCCGTCGAGCATGTTCATCATCGGGACTGGCATGACATGGGCACTTACCCCACCAAGGTATCGGAAGAGCGGCAGTTTGCACGCCTCGGCAGCCGCCTTGGCCACTGCCATCGAGACTGCCAGGATGGCATTGGCCCCGAGGTTGCCCTTGTTGGGGCTGCCATCGAGATTGATCATCTCCCGGTCCACCGACTCCTGGTCGCAGGCATCGAGCCCCAAGATGGCTTCGGCGATCCTCTCGTTGATGTTTTCAACGGCTTTCAGTACGCCCATGCCCCCGTATCGCGCCATGTCCCCGTCGCGAAGCTCGACCGCCTCATCTGCGGCTTTGGACCTCCCCGACGGAACTGAGGCCTGCCCCACACACTCGTTCTCCAGCACGACGGTGGCTTCAATGGTCGGGTTGCCGCAAGAATCCAGGATTTCTCTGCCGTTGACGTAAACGATTGCTGTTGATGACATTGCGAGTCTTGCTCTCGATACAAAAGGAAGGCTTGAAGTCTGCGCCCCGGGTCACCAGCCGGCTTGTCCCAGGCTCGCCGGTCGCCACTATACGGCCGTGCCCATGAGCGTCAAGAACATGGATGCTGGAAGACCCGCGGACACTCTTGGCCGGGGCCAACAACGGGCTGTCTGCGAGCGTTCCCTCATCGCCGCGGACAAGGCCGCCGGTGAAACCCGAACCATGCCCCCGCCGGATTCGTCAACAATACTCGAAGCGTCCGCGAGAGTCGGAAATCTTACGGCCAGGCATCTGTGCGGCTTGCGCGCATGCTCCTGGATCGCAGAGCGCTCGGGTTGCGGCCTGGCCCTTTGCTCGCGCTCGAGGTTCGGAACGGGCCGTCCGGACTGTTGTGGCCCCATGCTCGATCGCAGCTCAGTCCGCCCTTGTGGCAAGTATCAATCTCAATACAATAGCCGGGCTGTTGCCGACTTGACCTGGAATTCGTTTGTTACCCGGACGGTGGGTACCGGGTCGTTTGCTGCGAGCGGAGATTTAGATGCCAAACTACAGTACGACTGACATCCGGAACGTGGCCCTCGTCGGCCACCAATCCTCGGGTAAGACGTCGCTGGGCGACGCCATCCTTCATGCGACTGGGACGACCAACCGGTTGGGCGACGTCAATGCCAAGAGCAGCTACCTCGACTTCATGGACGAGGAGAAGAACCGAGGTTGCTCGATTGATTCCGCCCTTATACACGTCACCCACAAGGGCAGGCAGATCAACGTTGTGGATACCCCCGGCGCTCCGGATTTCATCGGCCCCGCGATCGCAGCCTTGGCCGGCGTCGAAACGGCCATTTGCGTTATCTCGGCCACGGCGGGCATCGAAGTCAACACCCGCCGGATGATGGAGCGGGCCAAGGAGCACGGCCTTGGCAGAATGATCGTGATCAACAAGATCGAGGCCAACCCCGACTGCGCCGGCGTCGTCGCCGCCGTGCAGGAACTCTTCGGCAACGAGTGCCAGCCGATGAACCTGCCGGCCAAAAAGGGTAGGGCGGTGATCGACTGTTTCCAGCAGAGCGACGGCCAGGCGGATATTCTGGATGTGGCCTCGGCGCATACCGCTCTGATCGAACGCGTCGTCGAGGCCGACGAGGCTATGATGGAGCAGTATCTCGAAACCGGCGAGGTCGACGTGACCAGGCTTGGCGCCGTAGTAGCCAAAGCGATCGTGGCCGGAACCTTCGTTCCCATCCTGTTCACCGACGCTCGCGGTGAGGTGGGCGTGTCTGAACTCCTTGACGTTATCGCCGAATTTGCCCCTTCACCCCTCGAAGGCAAACAGCGCGTTCTCAAGGTCGATGAAACTGAAACGCCCGTCAGGCCCGACAGGAACGAGAAGCTCGTGGGGCAGGTTTTCAAGGTCTTCAGTGACCCAAAGAGCAATATCAAGTATTCCGTCTGCCGGATCCATGCCGGCAGCCTCAAGTCCGATTCGCAGATCTATGTTGGCGACGATCGAAAATCGCAGCGGCCCGGACAGCTCCACAAGCTGCAGGGGGCCGAGCACCCCGAGATCGATGAGGGAATTGCCGGCGACATCATCGCCATGGCCAAAATCGAGGCCCACATCGGCGACGTCGTGCGATTCGAGGCCGGCGGCGGGACCATCGCCATGCCTAAGTTCCCGCACCCGATGTTCTCGTTGGCCATTGAGCCCAAGAGTCGCGGTGACGCCGACAAGGTCAGCGGGGCCCTGGCTCGATTCTGTGATGAAGACCCCTGCTTCATCGCCGATCGCGACACGGTGACGCACGAACTGGTGATCCGCGGTGTGGGCGACCTGCATTTGCGGTCGATTCTGTCGCGCATGGCTCAGTACTTTAAGCTCGAGGTCAATACCAAGCCGCCCAAGATCCCTTATCGCGAGACGATCACCGGCAGCACCAAGGACGTCGAGTACACGCACAAGAAGCAGACCGGCGGTGCAGGCCAGTTCGCCAGGGTCATCATTGCCATGGAGCCGAACGAGCGCGGCGCGGGCTATGAGTTCATTGACGAAATCTTTGGCGGAGCGATCGACCTGTCGTTCCGCCCGAGTGTGGACAAGGGTATTCAGGCCCAGATGAAGGAGGGCGTGCTCGCCGGCTATCCGGTCGTCGACGTGAAAGTGCGGCTGACTGACGGCAAGACGCACCCCGTTGATAGCAAGGACATCGCGTTTCAGATCGCCGGCCGCGAGGCCTTCAAGAAGGCCTTCATGCAGTGCAAGCCGGTGCTCCTGGAGCCGATCGTGCACGTCGAGGTGACCGTTCCGAACGATAAGGTGGGAGACATCCAGGGCGATCTCGCGTCGCGTCGCGGTCGGCCGGAAGGCCAGGAAATGCTCCCTGGCGGCCTGAGCGTCATTTCCGCCCGGGTTCCGCTTGCCGAGATGTCCGACTACCACTCGCGGCTGTCCAGCATCACCGGAGGCCAAGGCAGCTTTACTATGGAACTGTCGCACTACGAGAACGTTCCCGGCAACATCCAGCAGCAGATCATCGAGAACGCCAGAAAAGCCCGCGAAGAGGCAAGGGCCTGATCAGCGGCTCGACCGACCTGAACGCTTGCATTTCGCGCGCGGGCACGTCGCGTGTCCGATGGCGGTCTGCGCAGGCCTGCCGCCGGGTGGCGGGCAGTCGCGAGGCGCGCCTCATTCGCGGGTTCTTGCTCTCGCTGCCAGGATCACCTTTTCATCAGTGCCGTGCCTCCGAATGCCATTGGCCGGAGCGTGGCCGGTATGCTGACGGAGGCCGCACAGACAGCTGGCGGCGAGGTCGATGCCGGCACGGGCGACGATGGTTGCGCCTCCTGGCAACGTGTCCCAGATCAGCGCCCAGGCCCGGACGTTGGTGCCCTTGGGACGGTCCTGCCTTCCGGTTGCATAAGACCGACCGGGAAAGATCGGAAGGAGCCATGGAGACGATCTACCTCTCGAGACTCTTGGCTCGAACGGAAACACTATGCCGGTGCATTTCGCCGCTCGGGGGGAACAAACCCCGTTCTCAATTCTGCATTCGCCATTCTTCATTCCCGGGCGCTGCCGTACGCAACGCAGAGGCTGATTGGCTGGTTTGACGTGCAGGGCCTTTGCCAGAAAGGGCTTCGACAACTCGGCTGGATGCGCTGAACGCCTGCGGATTGCCCCTCGCTGCAAGATTACGCGGTGGCGTCTCCATGTGATTCGTCAACACACGAGGCGGGCTCTCTTTCAGCGGCTTGCTTGGCATTGGGCTGCAAAGCAGGATCAGCCCGCTTTCCGCTTTGTCGATCAAGGCTTGGCCAGGCGATTCAGTGTCGAGAAGTACTTGTGGGCTTCGATGAAATCGGCGGCCGCGTATTCGAAAGTGTCCACGCTGAGTCGCCTGACGTTGGGGAGCGCCTCGCAGGCGTGAAGACCCTCCCACTGGCGAAAACGTACGGTGATCGTTGCCGGCAGCGATGGGCGGTACACGGGTAGACGACGTGGTTGCGACAAAACCCTTCCGGTCGTCTCGCGTATTTCCTGTCGAACCATGGCGATCGGCCGCATCTGGGCGGCGTTGAAGGACCAGCCTGTCTTGGTCACCACAAACTCGAAACCTGCCGGGATGGTCTCGCGCACTTGGTCGGCCAGCTTGTCATCTCCCGTGATCATCGCCACCGGCACGCCGAAATGTCCGGCAAACGCCGCCGCCCACTCCGCTTCGCCCACCGGCGTTCCGTTGACCCGCAGTTCCAGAACGTTCCGCGACCAGGTATGTGCAAACGTGGCGTCGGCCGTGGCTGCCCGGGCGTGATAGCCGATCAGAATCAGGGCGTGAAACTCGGGGCTGATGCCTTCGACCATGCTGTTGAGCGGTCCCCAGCCGCTGATCAGCTCAGCCGCAGGATGAAGCTTTTCCAGATCAATGTTGTTCCCGTCACAATGGGCATCTTTGACAACAATCCGACGGGCACCGGCCGCCACGGCTCCTTCAATAGCGGCGTTCACCTCTGCTGCCATCCACTCGCATGCCCGCTCATAACCGGATCCGCCTGATTCCCATTGATGCAGGCCGAATACGCCGCAGATACCTTCCATGTCGGCGGAGATGAAGATATTCATGCGTCAGGTGCTCCTCCTCAGCCGAAAACCGAGGTTGCAGTATACCAACGAACCGCCGGCGACCGCCAATCGCCTTGCCGCACTTGCCCCAAGCGGGTACAACTCTCGCCAAGTGCAAGTAGTTGTCCCCATTGCCTCGGAGGACACCACCCAATGCTGTTGTGCCAGTTGCTGCTGATCTGCCGGTTGGCGGTACTGTCGCCCGCGGACTACTTCAAGATCCAGGTCGTTGACGCCCAGACCGGCCGGGGCGTCCCACTGGTGGAGCTGACGACCACCCACAATGTCCGCTACTACACGGACAGCAACGGCCTGGTCGCTTTCTATGAGCCCGGACTCATGGATCAGCGAGTGTTCTTCACCGTCAAGAGCCACGGCTATGAGTATCCCAAGGACGGTTTCGGCATGGCCGGGACGGCCCTGGACATCAAACCCGGCGGCAGCACCGTCCTCAAGATCAACCGGATCAACGTCGCCCAACGGCTGTACCGCCTCACTGGCGGCGGCATCTACCGCGACACCGTCCTGCTCGGGCTGAAACCCCCGATCAGAGAACCGCTGTTGCATGGGCGGGTCCTCGGCTGTGACAGCATACAAGGGGCGGTCTATCGCGGCAGGCTCTTCTGGATGTGGGGTGACACGAGCTGGCCGGCCTACCCGCT
This sequence comes from Phycisphaerae bacterium, assembly GCA_035384605.1. Lineage (NCBI taxonomy): Bacteria > Pseudomonadati > Planctomycetota > Phycisphaerae > Phycisphaerae bacterium. Next base: position 16,744 of record DAOOIV010000075.1, on the reverse strand, counting down.
GGGCAATTTTCACATGACCGGGGCCACCTCGGCCCTGCCCTCGGCCGGCGGACTCGATCCGGACGTCGGCATCGATTACGACTACTTCCTTCGCGACAACGGCTTCGTAAAGGAGATGGCTCCTCACCCCGGTCCCGGACCCGTCTGGCTGGACGGCTTGGTTACCCTGCCCGATGAGTCCGGGCGCGAACGCCTCTACGCATTGTATGCCCGAGTCAATACCGCCATGGAGGCCCAGGAACGCGGCCTCATGCTCTTTGATGACCAGAAGGAGATCTTCGAAAAGGTCGTCGAATTCGACCTTAAGGCGCCCGTCAGGCCGGCGGGACATCCGTTCAGGTGCGAGGTCGATGGCAGACGGTTCGTTTACTATGACCCCGGCTACCCGTTCGTACGCATCGCTGCCGACGCCCGGCTGCTAAGAGATTCTGCGAACTATGAAGCATATACCCCACTCGTCCATGGCAGCAGCGTGGAATCTCCCACGTTCGACCGGCGTCCTGACGGTGCGTTACGTTATGCATGGAAGAGGAACACGCCCGGGCTCACACCGGCCGACTTTGCCAGGATGATCAAGGACGGGCTGCTCAAACAGGAAGAGGCGCTGATCCAGACGACCGACGTCGAGACGGGCAAACGCTTCCAACTGCACGGGTCCTCGGTCTGCTGGAACGAGTACCGCCGGCGATGGGTGATGATCGCCTCCGAGATTATGGGCACATCGATGCTCGGCGAACTGTGGTATCTCGAGGCCGACACGCCGCTGGGGCCGTGGGTCTACGGCCGCAAAATCATCACCCACGACAAATACAGCTTCTACAACCCCAAGCAGCACCCGCTGTTCGCCAAGGATAACGGGCGGTTCATCTATTTTGAGGGCACGTACACGGCTTTTGTCTCAGGCACGCCGATGCTCACACCGTGGTATGACTACAATCAGATCATGTATAAGCTCGACCTGAACGATGATCGCCTGGCTTTGCCGGCCCCCGTGTACGAGCTTTCGTTCGAGCCCGGCAAGCAGATGCTGGGGCGGTGGGACAGTGTAACGCCCGGCCGGGACTTCCCGAAGATCGCGTTTTTCGCGCCCGATCGGCAGTTCGCGGGCAGCGTGCCGGTCTATCAGCATAAGTCCGCAGATGGCGCAATGACTCTCATCGTCGGTGACACGGCCTCTGGAGCGGGCGAAACGGCTGACAAGCCGTTGTTCTACGCCCTGCCGGCAGGCATCCAGTCGCCGCCGATGGCCTTGGTCGGACTGCATCTTTCCAAGGCAGGTGACCGTTCACAGGCTTTCTACTCAGTGTCTGCGACAGCTCCCGCCACAGGTGCGGCCCAGGCGGATAAACCGCTCTGTCTGGTATGGCCAAGCCCCTACACAGCCGCACCGCCTTTGCCGCCCAAGGAGGACATCAAGCCCGGCCCGCCGCAGTGAGCGGCCCATGGTCAACCGCCAACCGGGCTCTTTCTCGACTTGTGAACGGGCCGGCAAGCACGAACGCTCGGCAGACAGTTCAGGCAAGGGCAAGAGGCGATGCGCCGGGACCGCCCGGGTCTGCGGCAGTCCAGGTGGCTCTCTCGGAACCTCGAGCGCAAACGAGGGGCAAACCACAAGGTTGCCACGACATAAGAAGGTCGCTCCTTTACGGTCGCGGTTCTTAAGGTGAACCCTCGCGTTTGCCGCGAAGTCTGTCACGGATCGTCTGCCCTGAAAAGGCGTTGTTCTTCAGTCGGCGAGAGTCCTGCCCGGGATTAGTTGTTCCACCCGGTAACAGTCGAAACAGAGAAGTAAAAATGAGACGAAGCTTTCGACGAGAAGGGTTGCTGAAGGCAGCCTGGCGAGCAGGCAGGCCGTGACCTGAGGGAACGCCGAGCAAGCTCGGAAACAAAGCTTGCGGATGCGGACCCCATGGTCCAAGGAGGAAGGCTACCGCTGTGGAGACCGGAGCCCTCGCCCCCAAGCGAGAACAAGGCGGAATGGCAAAAGCTCCATGGGTCCGCCGGGGCAGTAGCGATGGCATATTTGCGAGGAGAAGAGATGCAACACGGGAGACCCGTTCCGGTGGCGGCCGAAAGCCGGACAACGGGTGGCCCGTTAGGGGCGGGACCGGTCCGGACGGGGTCGAACGAGCTCGTCGTACCGACGAAGCGGGTCACGACCATGGAGGGAAGGAGCCTGAGTCGAAGGATCAGCGTAGGAAACGACGCGGAAGGAAAGGGGAGTGGGGTTGAGCCTGAGGCGGACCGCCTTCTTGCGGGTTGCAACCCAAGCTGACCTGCGATTCAGCAACATGCGCACAAGCTGCACACACGTCTGGCCGTGAGGTTTTAAAGCAGCGCGCCACGTCTCGATTCAACACGCACGAATCACGCCTCGCTCGTGGTATTCCCCCCTGGCGTCGAGCCATGTAGAATAGCCGGCCAGAGGTAGTGCCGCTCGCGTGCCGAAATCAGTTCCGTATCCTTATGAGATGGGAGGTGTCTAATGTTTCGCGGTCTGATCGCAGGTCTGGTACTCGTATCACTGATCACGCCGGCTGTCGCGGCAGATGAAACCCAGGTCGTTTGGCAGATCGGCCGGGCGGATAACGATTACCGCGACCTGGCCCACCTCACTAATCTCGCCGACTTTGGCAAGACGTTTCCCGACGGCGTGAAATTCACGGTCGGCAAGAGCGACCCGGCGAAGGATTTCCCCTTCATCCATCCGGGTCCGGCGGATGCCTGGGCCGGCAAGCGCGAACACCCGTTCACCATCAACTTCGAGCTGGCCGCAGTGCCGGATGACGGTTGTGAGCTGCGAGTCGATCTCGTCGACGCACACGCCGATGCCCCGCCGCGGCTGATCGTGGAGATCAACGGCCAGCGAGGCGAGGTGGCTTTGACGCCCGGGACCGGCGATCCGACGCTGATCCGGCCGGAGAAGGGCAAGAATCGCACGCTGCGGTTTTTCTGCAACACGAGCGTACTCAAGCAGGGGGCCAACAAGATCACAATCACCGCCACAAGGGGCTCGTGGTTTCTTTATGATGCGATCACGCTGGCCCGCTTGCCGAAAGAGGTCGCTTCGGCGCTGGAGCTTGCCGTTACACCGAGCATCTTCTTCGTGGAGCGGGACGGTCGGCTGCTGCAGGAGTTCAACTGCTACGTTGCCGGCGTGTTGAGCAGTGAGCCGGTGGTGATCGAGGTTCGCACCGGTGACGGTCTTCTGTCAAGCGGCAGGCTTGCGCAGGCGTCGCTGGGAACACTGAGCGGGCAGGTGCTCATACCGCCGGCCGAGAGCACGCGTTCGCTGGTGATCCGGGCCATCTGTGGGAAGCAGACCGCCGTGGTCACCGTGGATCAGAAGCCCCAGCGCAAGTGGCACATCTTCTGCGCGCCGAGCACGCACACGGACATCGGCTACACCGATCTGCAGGAGAACGTCATCGCGCTGCACAACCGTAATACCGACCTTGCCCTGCAGCTCATCCAGGAGTTCCCGCTATACCACTGGAACCTCGAATCCTCGTGGGCGGCGCAGATGTGGTTTCGTGACCGGCCGCAGTGGCGTCACAAGGAGCTCTACGAGGCGAGCAAGAATCGTCGCGTGGGCATCGAGGCCGGCTATCTCAACATGCTGACCGGCCTGTGTTCGGAGGAGGAACTGGTTCGCAACCTGTACTACTCGGCCCGGCTGCATCGCCAGCACGGCGTGCCCTTCGAGAGTTTCACGCTCACTGACGCACCTTCCCACGTGTGGAGCATTCCGACGATCCTGGCCGGGGCGGGCATCCGTTACGTCAGCGTGGGCATCAACGGCATCCGCGCACCGCTGCTCAAGCAGAACCTGCACCACAAGTCGCCCTTCTGGTGGGAAGCCCGTGATGGCAGCAAAGTGCTGACCTGGTTCACGCCGGGATACTCCCAGGCGGGGCAAATCGGCTTGAACGAGGGGCCCGAGCGGATGCGGGCGGCGATCGAGAAGGACCTGTACTGGTGGGACCATCGCGAGGACTACCCGTTCGATGCGATCCTGCTGCATGGGGCCTACTCGGACAACGTCGCCATCGGTCGGGCAATTGCCGAGTCGCTCACCGAATACAGCAAGCGGTATGCGTATCCGAAGGTCATTCTCTGCGCCAACAACCACTTCTTCGAGCACATCGAGAAGAACTTCGCGGACAAGATTCCGACCGTCCGCGGGTGTGGCGGCAGTTGGTGGGAGGACGGAGCGGCTTCCAGCGCGTTCGAGACGGCCGTCAACCGTGTCGCTCATCAGGATGCGGTGGCCGCCGAGGCTATCTGGGCGGCCGGCGGCAAGGACAAAGCCACGACCGGTGCTCAAAGCGCTTTCAACCGCGTTTGGGACAACATTCTGCTTTACGACGAGCATACCTGGGGAGCATGGAACAGCATCAGCGCGCCGACCTCGGATTTCGTCACGCGTCAGTTCGCGGTTAAGGCGGCCTATGCGACGGATGCGGCGAGGCAGATCCGTCAACTCATGAGTCGCGGCTTGAACCGCTTGGCGGCTCGGGTCAATGTGCCGGCGGGCTCACTGCTGGTGTTCAACCCCTCGGGCAGCGTTCGCACCGGCGTGGTCCATGCGGAGATTCCGCGGCACATGCTGGTCATGGATGAAGACGGCCCGCTGCCGCAGCAGGTGGTCAAGGAGGACGTGCTGGAGAACGTCACCGTCGCACTGCTGGCCCGCGACGTCCCGCCCGTCGGGTACCGGACATACCGCGTGGCCAAGGACACCGGCAAGCTTGCGAATCCGCCGGCCCGGTTCAAGGACAACGTGCTTGAGAACGACTTCTACCGGGTGACCTTCGATCCCAAGACTGCCGCCGTGGCCAGCATCTTCGACAAGATGCTCAAGAAGGAACTGGTCGATCAGTCGAGCAAGTACAAGCTGGGACAGGTGATCTATGGCGTGGGGGGTGATTTCACCGGCGAAAAGGAATGGTGGGGTCCGGACCCCGCCAAGATCGTTTTCAACGAACTGACCGGCAAGAGCGTCGAGGCGGGGGCTCGCGGCCCGCTGTTCAGCAGCGCCAAGTGCAAGGCTGAGATGAAGGGTTTCCGCAGCGTCGAACTTGAGACCATTCTCTACGAGCAGGAGCGCCGGATCCAGTTCGTCGTCCGGCTCAACAAGGAGATGACCTTCGACCGCGAGGCGCTGTACGTCGCATTCCCGTTCGCGGGGGCCAACCCCCGGTTCCGCTACGAAATCGGTGGCGGGCACGTCAAACCCAATGACGAGCACCTGCCGGGCGGCTGCCGCGACTGGTTTGCCGTGCAGAGGTGGGTCACGGTGCACACGGACGACGCCGCGGTAATCTGGTCGCCGGTGGACACGCCGCTGATCACGTTGTGTGACCTGACGCCGGGCAAGTGGCTGGACACGTTGCCGATCACCAACGGCACGATCTTCGCCTACTGTCTGAACAACTACTGGTTCACCAACTACAAGGCCGGCCAGGACGGAAACTTTACCTTCCGATTTGACCTGACCAGCGGCAAGTCGTTCGATCCGCAGTCCGCGTGCGTTTTCGGCGAGGCGGCAGTCCAGCCGATGCGGTCGATCCGGCTTCACCCCGGCCGAGGAAAGAAGGGCCTGCCTGCGAGCGCGAGCTTCTGCCAGGTTGGCCCGGCCAACGTCATGCTCACCGCCTTCAAGGATGCCGACGACGGCCGGGGTGTGATCATTCGCCTCCGAGAAACCGCCGGGAAAGACACGACCGCAGTTGTCAAGACCGTTCTGCCCGACGCCAAAAAGGCCGTGCTCTGCGACCTCGTCGAGCGCGATCAGGGACCGGCCGAGTTCAGCAACGGCGAACTCAAGGTGCCGGTGAAGGCCGATTCGATGGCGGCGGTGAGAATCGAATAGCTGTGAGCGGTCAAGGGAAGCTGTCAGTTTTTGCTTGTCAGCTATTGGCCGAAAGGGTGGGAACCGGTGGTTCTTAAACGAGTGCCGGCGATCGGAGTCGCGGGTTGAAGACTATCGGTTCGTGACTGTGGATAAGCTGAATTCGTGGCGGCCGGCCGGGAGCCGGAGGCCAAGTTCTCCGGTATTCCGAGCATCGACGGGAGCATCCTGCCCATCGATTGTCGCGCGGGGTGTCCTTCCCTGAATCGCGGGGCAGTTGACCGTGCAGGTCCTGGCCGGGCCGTCGGTAACACCGGTGATGCGGTCGTCCGCAAGGCGCAGCGTCAGCGGTCCCTCGCAGCGGACCGTGATTCCCGCGGTTCCGATGAAGCGGCCATCAAGAATGTGAATCATCGTCTCCTGCTCGGTTTTGCTCACGACAGCAACGCGGCCGTCGAAGGTCACGGCGTCGATCGTTTGCCGCTGCGCGTCAGGGTAAAAGAATACCAGGTCGCGGCCGGCTGAGTGCTCGATAGTTAACACTCCCGGTCCGGGGCTCGCCGGCTTGGGCGGCGGCTCCTCCTGCTTGTGCGGAACCAGCGCTGCCAGATAGTCGGCGTCGGCCGGCGCCGTCACATGAAGGGCAATCTGGTTCTCTGCGACGGCGGGCATTGGATCCGGTGCGACCCAAGCCGGCGCCGGCTCGCTCTCGTAGCCCCACCGACTGGTGGTCAACTGAGCGGTTCGGCCACCAGAACCGCCATGTCGATGCCGTATTGGCCCTTGCATCGGGCCATGGGCCCGGTCACCTCGACGTCTGACGCCAAAACCTGCACCGTCCAGCCTGTGGAGAACCGTGAGGCGTCTGTTCCCACGTCGTCGCGGATCACGACGTAGTCGGGTCCTTTGACGAATAGGACCTCCCGACGCCACGGAATCTGATAGCGGTTCCATTTGATCTCGCCGTTCACGCCGGGGGGCAGGGGTCCTTCCGGCAGATCCGGCACGCGCTGCAGGCTTCTGACCAGAATCTCGCCCCGGCAGAAGTCCACATCCGGCAGCGAGACGAATTGCGAGATTTCGCCCTGGCCCCAGACTCGGCGCCGATCGAAGTCGAGCGTGCTGTGCAGCCAGGGCTGTTCGATGCTCGGCCGGTACATGGAGCCGAAGTCGAGCGAAATCGGCCGACCCAGCGCATACCAGTGAAAACTCCCTTCGTCGCAGTCAAAGTGCTGGTCGATCGGCCCCATCTTGAACAGGAAGTATGATTCGCGGTCTGTGCCGTACTTGTTGCGGAACAGGACGCCGTAGCCCGGCAGTCGTTCGCTCGTCAGCGGGGTAGGCGGAGCAACCTCCGGAATATCGGGGTCGATCAGGAGCAACGGCTGGAGCCACCCCTGTCCGAAGCCCAGGCCGTGCTTGCCGAAAAGGACCGACCCGCCGCGTCTCCACGCGTGCATCATGCGTCCGGCGAAGGTCGGATCTTTCTCTCGCAGCAGGGCGGCGGTCCATGCAAAGACGTTCTGGAGGCTTTGGCTGTGATAGGAGGAGGTCGTGTCGCCCACCGTCGGCAACATGTGGCAGCCTGCGCGGCCGTCAAACGGCGTCTGGATGCGAAAGAAGTAGTCCATCGTCTCCCGAAACCGCGGCTCGTCGGCGAAATCGGCGAAGCCGTTCAACTGCATCAGCCGCATGGCGATGATCAGGTAGTGCATCGTGAAGCCCTGGTAGTTGGGAGCTTCGCACCACGCACCGCCGGGCGAGACGCATTGGTCAAACTCCAGCCGCATTTCGCGCTCGACGTAGCCCATCCATTCCTTCTGTTTGGGATGTCCCTTGAGCAGAGCCGCTACCGCAGCCCGGCAGGTGTAGTCGTCGCTGTGGAAGTTCACGTTGCCGCGATGAAAGCCCTGATTCCGGCCCGGCCAGCGATTCTCGTCGTAGAGGCAGTATGCGAAGAACGCGAAGGTCCGAAGGCACCAGTTGCGCTGGGCTGCCGTCATGCTCGGGCTCGATGCCAGCACATCAAAGGACAAGGCCAGTGTCCTCAATGGACGCGTGAACGGGATGGCACACAGGCTCTCGCCATAGTTGCCGCCTTCGAGCGCCTCGTCCACCCACTTGCGAAGCTGCGTCATCAGTTCGTCGATGGCGCGTCGGGCAACGCGCTCGTCACCTGTGGCCAGGTACAGTCCGACCGGGTCTTCAGGAGCATCGGGGTGATCCTCCAATACCCGCTTGAACAGCGGATGGGTCCGGGCCTTGCCGCGGATAGCCGGGATGTCCGCCGGCCTGCACAGCAGATGCGGATACTCGATTTCGTCCATACCCGGCCAGTTGAGCACCATGTCTTTGACCCTGTCGAGCGGGTTCTGCCCGAGGCGAACCGCTTGGAGCATCATCAGGCTGGCGCCAGTGGGTTTGTTGCGCAGGGCTTCCGCCGCCGGAGAGAGCACGATCGCCCAGGTTCGCGCACCCTGATGGAACGGCAGAACCGCCCGTGCACGGCCGCCGGGGCCTGTGCTGATCCGGATCACGTTCGGAGCGGGGTTGGCCCATTCGGAGGGTTTGAGCGGCAGGATTCCGACATATCCGCCTTCCGGCCGATATGCCGCCCACCAGAGGCCGTAGTCCTTCCACCAGGCATAGAAAGGCTGGATCCGTCCGGTCCATTCCTTGGAGAAATCGATTGCGTAGCCGCTGGTCAGTTTGCCTTCGCCGGGTGGGGCAAGACGGCCTCGGCCGTGACCGTGTGTCAGACCGGCCGGGTCACTCAGCTCCACAACCATCTCGCCGGCATCCAGCTTTCGAAAATCCTCATGAACGACGACGACGGGTTCGTCCGGGATGGTCCCGTAACGGCAGGTATACTCGCTGCCGTCGGCACACTCGTACTTCGCTTCGCGCCAGTCGATCAACGAAGTCCGCGGAAGCCCAACCGCGTTGATGCTTCGCAACGGCGGCAGCCCTTTGAGCTGGAAATAAACCTGCGAGCTTCGGATCGACGGCTTGTTTGCCTCCACACTCCGGATCGGTGGTCCGACTTCTTCGACAGGCACGGGGGGATCGAATGATTGGGTGCCTGACCAGGAGTGGACTCGAGCGAAGTCGTAGTCGATCCGCCGTTCATGGTACTTAGGGCCGAAGTCCGGCACGACCGCAACCGAGAACCCTTCTCGCGGATCCCGCCTGACGATGCGGAATCGCCGGGTTTGGCCTGCGTCCAGTGCCACGCGCACCATCACGAGTGCCTTCGCGATGCTGCCGTCGGGGTTTACGTCCGCAGCCCCGAAATCCGAGCGAACCTCACGGCCGTTCTCGTCCACGACCGCGAGCATCCATTTGTCCCGAGTATCCGGCGGCACGCAGACCAGCCGCGCGATCCACTGCTCATCCCAACGGCGGCCGAGTTGTTCGGCAATGGTCCACTCGGCGATGGTAATCCGGCGGTCGGACGGTGCTGAACAGGCAGACGCGGCAACAGCAACACCGACGAGAACAACCAGGATCGGGCGAGAGAACGGTGTCATGAGCGGGCTCTAATACACACGGTCTCGGGTTCCGAAAATACTCATATTACCACCCTGCTGCTTCACCGGGGATGTCGGATCAGATGCTTCTTCGCCGTGACGGTCACACCTTCACCGGTCCAATCCTGGCCGGTCTTGTTGACGTAGATCTTCGTGCCGTCGGACAAGGTGGTTCGGAAGACGCCCGGGGCGAGCATGTGGTGGTCGGTGATGAATTCGTAAACCAGCGGGCCGTTCCATTGCTGCGTCTCGAGATACTCTTTGCGGATCTTGTCGATCTCCTCTCTGGTGGGGGCGGCGTTGAACTCGTAGCCGGTGCGTCCGGCCAGTTCGGCGCCGCCGCCGTAGCAGCACAGGCCGTGGTAGACGACGTGCTGCATGGGCACCCAGTGGTCGATGAGGCCAGCCTCGCAGAAACCGTTGCCCGGGAACTTGCGGGATGCGCCGTCGCCGGGATACGTGGTGTTTCCTGCGTTCACGATGATGCCGAGCAGCGGCACGATGCTCGTCTCACAGCCGACGGTGCCGAAGATTTCGGCCGCGTATCTGAAGTATTCGATCGCTCCCTCGCCGTATTCGCGGCGGGTGATGATGCGGTTGTTGGGCACGCCGCTTCGGGCCGGGAAGGTCTCCTCCATGACGGACAGACAGGCGTCCCAATAGTGCATCCCGCGCAGGCCCAGTTCGCGCAATCTGGGCAGGTCGCGTTTACCGAACCGCTCGAGCATTTCCTGGGGGATGCCCTGATATGAGAAGCCGCCGATCCAGGCCCCGTGGTAGCGCAGCTCGCCCCATTCGTTGACCTGAATGGCCTGCGGCGTCCAGTCGGGCGAGCACTGGTAGACATCCTTGTAGTTGAGGTGAAAGCACGCGCGGTAGCCGGCCGCGTTGAGCCGCTCCATCATTCTGCGGAACGCGGGTTCGCCGCCGTGGGCGGGCTCGAGGGGAAAGACCGTCGGATGGGCTCCGTCGTGACCGGCGAAGTTGGCGCCGACGAACACGAAGTTGATCTTCTCGAAGCCGGCCTGCTGGAACAGCGGTATCGCCTCGCGGAACTGGTCCCAGGACTGGAAAGAGCGCATCTCGCCCTGGCCGTCGAGCGAGAACCGCTTCATGCCCATCATCACCCGCAGGTAGATCGAATCGACGAAGTATTTGACTTCTTCGTTCGTCTCGGCTCGCCGGCGAAGGGTTTTGACCCCTTTCTCGCCGATCAGGTAGTCGCGCAGCAGGTTGCCGACGCCCGAGTAGTTCGCTTGGTCAGGACCGAGGGCAACCAGCCGCACGCGCCGGTCGACGGGATCGAGTTTGGAGTGCCAATACCGCCGGTAGTGCCAGATCGGGTTGATCGAGCAGGTGCGATTGGGGCCCTGGTCTCGCCGGGCGCGGATTTCGGTGTCGTACTCGCCGCCGAGCAGGATTCCTGCCAGCCCTGCGCCGTCGCGGATGGTGGCGTACACCGGTTGCTGTGACTGGTCCTCCCAGGCGGCTTGAAGGCCGTACATCATGGTCCCGTACTCGGCGGGGGCGTCGGGCCGGAAGCTCCAGCGCGTTCGCAGGCCGCTCTCGGTGGTTGGGTCGCCGTGGCCGGGTTGAGTGTATTGCGGATTGGCTCGCGGATGGTTGCGGTCGAAGTAGTACACGGCGCCGGACCAACTTGGGATGAGGAGGTAGCCCGGTGAGCCGGCCGGCGTGGCTCCGAGGTGGGGGAAGATCTCGACATTCATGAGCCGCCAGCGCTGGGGCAGGTTTTCTTTGAGACTCGCGATCGGAATGGCGTATTCCAGGGCGTTGTCTTTGAGTGTGAGTTCGACATCCAGCGAGATGCCGAAGCTTTGGGTGCCCATGGCCGAGGCAGAGCCGGCGCCGGTGGACAGGCGGATAACGGCTTGCGTGTCGGTAAGGCGGTCGATTGTAACCTTGCACGTGAAGGCCTCGACGTCAGGGCTGATGATCAGCACCCGGGTGCGGTCCTCGGTGCTGTCGTAGACCCGGACGATGCCGAAGTCGGCGGCCTCGTATAGCTGGTTGGTTTTGAGGTCCTTTAGTCCAACGTGCCCGCCGTCGAGGCGGAGGTCAATGTCGAGCGACAGGTGCTGGTTGGATAGTGTAAGGGTTGTTTCGTTTCCGACGGCTGCGGATGATGACAGTGCAAGAGCGCACAGCCCGACTCCGAGCACAAGGTAATCGACGGATCGCATGCCTGAGTGCTCCTTTCAGTGAAAAGGCGTATGCCGGTCGCCGCGACGACCGAGACGCCGCCATACCGCCTGCTCACAGCGATCGGCCCGTGCTTTGAGGCGCACAAGCAGGGCTCACGGCTGTTCCGCAAGCAACTCGACAAAATGAAGCGTAATTCTATCTGGTTTCTCGCGGCGTTTCACGCCATGGCAAGTGAACCAAGGACTAGGCGCAGCCGGTACGTTGACGCTACCATAAAGGCGGTTCGTTTGCCGGCTGGAGAATCATGTGCCGGCTGTCTGGAGAGCGAAGCAGTACCGTCGGTAGTGTATGGAGAGCGGCTCCCGCCCATCGGGTTGATGTGAAAGGAGCGGAAAGATGTATCCCTCGTTTCCGGTACGTCTCGTTGTTACGGGGTATCTTGCGATTCTGGGTGTCCCGGCTGTGTTGCCGGCCGCGGAAGTGATCGTGGATAACACCGACGCCGGCTTCACTGCGTTGTCCGGGGTTTGGAGCACGCGAACAAGCGGGACCGGCGAATACGGTATGAATTACCGGCGTGCGACCACGGCCACGACGGCCAGCGGGGAGGTTCAGTGGCAACCGACCATTCCGGCAAGCGGTGATTACGAGGTGTTCGTGTGGTATCCGTCGGGAGACGGCACGCATATCACCGACGCCCGGTACACAGTTCACTACAACGGCGGGAGTCAGACTTTTCTCGTCAACCAACAGACGAACACGGGGCAATGGGTCTCGCTCGGCACGTTCGAATTCCTGGAGGGCTCGTCGGCCAACGGGCGCGTCAGCCTGACGAATCAGTCGGCAACCGCCGGGGCGCGGGTTTATGCGGACGCCGTTCGCTTTTACAAACCCGAGCCGGTCAGTCTCACGATGGCAGTGAGTCCGGCCGGGGCGGGTACGACCACGCCGGCCGAGGGCGGGCCATACGGCTACCTGGAGGGCGACGTGGTTTCGATCGCGGCCAGTCCGGCGTCCGGCTACCGGTTCAGCCATTGGACGGTCTCAGCCGGTTCGGACGTCGCCGATCCGACGTCCGCCGACACCAGCGTGACCATGGACGTGGACAAGACGGTAACGGCGGTGTTCGCGGAGATTCGGCCGGAATTCCGCGGTTTCTGGGTGGATGTCTTTCATGTAGGGATGCAGAACGCCGCCCAGATCGATCAGATGATCAGTCTGGCGGTGCAGGGGAACTACAATGCGATAGTACCAGAAGTGCTGGCTTTCCACGACAACGAGGTCGGCTCACACGGGGCATACTGGAAGTCCGACATCGTGGCCCGGTCGGTCTATGTGACGGAATCCTTTGATCCGCTCGCCTACATGGTTCAGCAGGCTCACGCCAGCGGACTCCAGGTCCACTGCTGGCTGGTGGCCTTTCGGGTGTCGTCGAAATGGCCGCCGCCGGGCAACGCCTTTTTGGCCGCCCATCCGGAGTGGCTCAAGGTTCCGCTGGCCAACATGGGGACCGTCGCAAAGGTCGGCAGCTACTATGAGTTTGACCCTGGTTCACCTGATGTCCAGGATTACCTTGCCTCGATCGTGCGCGAGTTGGTGACCGACTACGAGATTGACGGCATCCACTGGGACTACATCCGCTACACGAACAGGGATTCCGGTTATCCTGCGGACACGAGCTACGAAAACTCAAGCCTCAAGCGGTTCCAGCGAATCTATAACCGGACCGACGTGCCCAGTCCCACGGGTGACACTCAGTGGGACGATTTCCGGCGCCGCACCGTGACCGAGGTTGTACGCCGGATGACCTGGGAGATCCCGCTGATCACGAGCAACCCGCGCCAGCCGGTCCGTTATTCTTCGGCGGTCGTGACGTGGCATCCGTGCAGCACCGATTTTCATAACACACGGCCCTACTACGAGGTCTTCAGCGACTGGGAGGACTGGCAGTCAAAGGCGTATCTGGACTCGCCCGTTCTGATGGCCTATTTCGATGAAGACGGTTCCTACGCGCAGACCTATCGCGACTGGGTGGACAACAGTATCAACTTGTGGCGATACAACCGCCAGACCATCATCGGACCCGGCATCTACATGAACTCGTTTGCCAACAGCGTCGTTCAGATGGAGTACGCTCGGGCGGCGGGTGCGGACGGTCTGTGTACGTATTCGTATGCCACGACCAATGACGCGGGGCTTACGTGGACCGATTGGTATCCGTACGTGGCGGAGAACTTCTTTCACTATCCTGTTCCGGTTCCGCCGATGCCCTGGAAGGATCCGGCGACGGCGACGGAAGGGATACTCTACGGGCGAGTCACTGACGGCAGTACCGGGCTGCCGGTGGACGATGCGACCGTTCAGGTGGGGGCGCTCCCGAGCGTGCAGACCGACGCCGGCGGTTATTACATCGTTACGAACATCACGGCTGGTGCCTCGGGAACATATTACAGCGTGACGGCCGGCAAGGACGGCTACCCGGTCGTGACGCATCCAAGTGTGCAGGTCATTGCCGCCGGTGTTCGGAGGGACGACCTGGTACTCGGCGGCACCCCGCCTGCGATAACCCGGCACCCGGCGCCCCAGAACGTCTGCCCGGGCGGCACCGCCACGTTCACGGTATCGGCGACAGGGGATATGCCTCTTTCATATCTGTGGCAGAAGAATCAAAGCGACCTGAGCGACGGCGGTCACTACTCGGGCGTGACGACGGCGACTTTGACGGTTTCGAGTGCCGACGCGGATGACGCGGGTGACTACCGTTGCGTGGTGAGCAACGGGTCCGGCAGCGCCACATCGGAGGAGGCAGGGTTGACGCTCAAACCGCTTGTTGGTGCGGATTTCGACGCCGACTGCGACGTGGATGCGGACGATTATGATGCGTTCGAGATCTGCGCGTCGGGGCCCGGCGTATCCGTTCTGGCCGGCTGCGAGGGGAAGGACTTTGACGCGGACAACGATGTTGACCAGGCCGATTTCAGCGTCTTTCAGCGATGCATGAGCGGCGAGAACACGGCGCCGGATCCGGCCTGCGCTAATTGAATCCCAGCGTTCAGCGCAAGACGGGGGCCTGCCCGAAGAGAAGAAGACGCACCGTTGCTCGTGGACGCCGTGTCAAGCTGGCGTTCAGCGGGCGGTGGCGCCGCTTTTCGGGCAGGCCCTGGAAGTCCCTGTTGAACCTCTCTCCCGTGCCCGCCGGTTACGAGGCGCCGCCAAAAATCGCGCCCAGTGCCTGAAAGATCGCCAGGAGCATCGCGATAATGCTATATGGACACATGCAAGAAACCTCCACAGTTTGGGAACCCCACAAGCAGCCGCCGATCTTCCCAGCGAGTCGGGCGGCCGGCGAAGAATCCGGGCGACGGTGAGACCCTCGCCCGGCCGTTTGGCCTGACACAAGCCGTTTAATTCATCGGCCGCCAGGGAAGATCTCCTCGACAAAATCTGTTCATGGCGCGGATGCTTTGAAGCGGCCGTCGCCGGTGGGGGGGAGTCGCGAGTGCAGAAGACATTGAGGTCGTCACACAAACGATACAAGCGCCTTTGGCCGGTGACAAGATGTTTGCCCGCGTCGACCGGCTATACCGTCCATTCATGCGTGATGTGAAGGCAGTGACCGTGACGCATTTCGCAGGGTCATATTCCGTTTGCCACGGGGGCTTTTCCGCCTGCACAGACCCGGAGCGGCAGAAGGCACTGGCGATTTCCCCGCCTGTACCGTCACGAAACCGGCAGAGAGGCGGCCGGCGGCACCCTTGGCCCGACTGTGACGGACGCCTTGGGGCGTATTGTCCCATGGCCCCCTTGTATCGTACCGCCTGCGTGAGATAATCCGCCCTTCCGCGGAGGTCGGGAAGGCGTATTCCCTGGAGTCGGCTATCGGGGAAATCCGAGCGGGCTGTGCAAGGTGTGGAATCGGCGGCCGCCGGGGTTTGCGGGCCCCCGCGCAGCGGGGACAAGGAGAAAGCCGGTGATCTGGCTCAAACGGTTGCTCGTCATCACGGCCATTGGGCTTTCGCTGTTCGGGGCTTACCTGAGCACTCAAATGCTGCTCCACCATCTATTTGGAAAGTCGAGCAGCAGTCTGCTGACGGCGATGTGTGATGCGGCGAGCGGAGGCTGTGACAGAATTGCCTCGAGCCGTTGGAGCACTGTTCCGCCGAGACCCAAGAAGGGGGAGCAAGACGGCGCGCGGTCGAGTGACGGTAAGGCGGCGACGCCCAGCCACGGCGGCATCCGCGTGCCCGTGCCTATTCTGGGTTTACTGTATTTTTCTTTTCTCGCTGCCTGGTTCCTGGGAGTGGGCTGCCCCAACGAATTGGGGCGGCGGTGGCAGTTGGTGCCGTTCGTCGCGGTTCTGGCGGGAAACGGCTGGTCCATCTTCTTCATGTACATCATGGCCAGGGTAGTCAAGGCGTGGTGCGCAGGCTGCCTGACGATTCACGCAATCAACTTCTTGTTGCTGGTGATCGTGCTTGTGACATGCCCCCGTCGGTGGCGAAAGGATGCCGCTTACGCACTGAGGGGTGACTGCCCGGGTTCTGGAGCGATACCTGCGGCACCGCATCCGACGGCTCGGCTGGCGCTGGTGACGCTGGCTCTGGCCGTGAGTTTCGGGGTGATCGGGGGGGCGATCGCCGTTGCGGCGGTTTTCGCCTTGGAGGTGGCCAAGAACAAGGGTATTGTCGATGAGGTTGTCGGGGATCCGGAGATACTTGCCCGGATGTACTTGAAGCGGGACAAGATGGAGATACCCATCTCGCCGGATGCACCTTTTCGTGGCGGGCCGGCCGACGCACCACTGACGATGATCGTATTCAGCGACTTGACCTGCTCAAGATGCAAGGAATTTGAGGATCTGTTGACCAAGACCATTCTGCCGCGTAGCGACGGTCGGTTGCGCGTGGTTTTCAAGCACTTTCCGCTTTCGGACGGCTGCAACCAATATGCCCCGGGTCGTGGTTCGCCGCATTCGTGTGAGGCAGCGCGTGCTGTGGAGGCGGCCCGGCTTCAGGGGGGCAACGAGCTGTTCTGGAGGATGCTGGCCGAGGTGCGTGCCTGGTCCGAGGATCTCGCTTCGCTCGACTATCGGGCCGAGGCGGTGAAGCTGGGGCTTGACGGCGACCGGTTTGTCGCGGACATGCAAAGCGAGGCGGTGCGGAATCGCATTCGCGAGGACGTGGAGTTGGGCCACAGG